>CAZHYI010000075.1:0-5894 GCA_964536595.1 uncultured Candidatus Bathyarchaeia archaeon | reverse complement strand
GGGGGATAACATAAGCGAAACTCAACTACGACAAGAACAATGGAACGCAACAATAACAAACATGACTACATCATTAGGTAAGTTTCTGCAACCATTAAGCGGAATAGCGCCTATGATGGCTCAAATAACACAGATTGGTGGACCTTTAGCTGGAACCCTTCTTCCACAAATGATTCAGTCGATTGGTGGAGTAGGGGCTGCAGCAAGTAGCGCTAAGGGTCTTTTGGGAAGTATGGCGAGCTTCCTTACGGGTCCCTGGGGACTCGCGATTATGGGCGCGGTTGCGGGAGCCGCTTTACTGTATAAGGCTTGGACTGAAGACTGGGGAGGCATACGCACATTCATAACTGAGTCAGTCTTACCCGCCATAATGAACGCATTGAAGGGTTTCGTTGAGACTGCGGGGCGGGTTTGGGACGCTTTCAGCAAGCTTTTATGGGCCATTAAGGTTGTTGTGTTGGATCCGCTTGTTCAAGCCTTCGATCAAGCCTTCAGTTACATCGGCGGACTATTCATGAATTTCGTTAATACTGTGGCAGGTTGGATCGATAAAATAATAGGCGTAATTAAACCCATCATTGATTTCTTCGGTGGTCTTATCGGTTCGCTTGGTGACGCGCTTCACGACTGGACTGAAACGCATCAGGACATGCTTGACGCTACAGAAGAGCTTGAGCAGAAGCTTGTGGGTGGGTCCGTATGGACTGACATGCTCAAAACGATGAAGATACAAGCGGAGAATTACCTTAAAGGTATCCGTAAGGTTTGGGGAAGGAATATTAAGGGATTGATGAAGGAAGTGACTGTTGGTTTAGGCGTGAGTTTCAGACTTATGAAGGTAGCTGTAGCGGTCCCAGCAACACCAGCAGTAACTGCACCCTCAACGTCCACATCAATCACCACGAATGCTCCTCTCATACAAATCACGGGTGTGCAGGAAGAGATAGCCAGTTATGTCCGCGAACAACTTGTGGAGGATCTCAGCACAGTACTGATTGAATCGACAAGTCCCGGCGCAACAACGAAAAGAATTCGCGTCTCTCCATCAGTAAAGCCAAGCTTCACCATACAACCGAGAGGAGTTGTCTGAAATGTTATTGATTGAGCAGGTTAGAAGAATAAAGAATGAGGAGAATTTAGTTGAAGACACAAATACCTATACGCAGAGCAGTGAAACTGACTGGGTAACAAAGAAGACGCATAGCATTACTTTATCGGCTGAAAAGCTTATTGTTGTAAGATGGATTACAGGTTGGTATTGCTCAACCTCAGGAACTAAATCGTATGGCGCAAGTAGATGCCTAATCAACAACACACCCTTAATCTCCACAGGATATAAGTACGGAACAAACAGCGGCTCATGGAACGAGGAGCAAATAGAGAGCTTCATTAAGTTGGGAAGCGGCACCTACACCTTTGATTTTCAGATTAGCGCAAGCCTCATAGAGAGCGGCAGCTACGGCATAAGAATCAGAGACATCTATATTGGCGTGATCGATTTTGCAGATACAGATATCGAGAGTGGAGATAGTGGAGATGTGAATATCGATGCCGGCACTGAAGCCTCCGTAATAAGCAAAAGCTTCACAGCCCCTTCAAGTAGAGAGTTAGCTGTAGGACCAATAAAGAAGCTCAATATGATCGTGATTGTGAATGGTCTTCTGGACGGTTCAGCCTCAAGCAAAATGAAAGATCCGGATGAACCGAACGATACTGACATTATCAACTGGAAGATCTATGTGAATGGCATACAGCAAGAATGGACCTTTAGGCGTAATGACTATCAGACTGATAATCCATCCTATGCTGAAGGAGCATATGGCCGCCTCGAATATCAGCTTGATCCCGCAGCAAGTTATACGGTTGAGGTTAAGGCGTACAATGGATTTGCTATATCCAAGACCGTTCGAGCATACCTAAGCATTATTTACAGTCCATGGGTACTTACAGACAGCATGCTTGAACCAGTTACTCTTGATTTTCCGCAGGGTAGCACGCTTTACGTTACGCTTGAGCCCTTATCGCGTAACCCGACAAAAAACGTCAAGATAGGGAAGAAACGTGCAGTCAGTTTTGGAGACTCAACAGACTATTATAGCACAGCAAGCGGCACAGATATTCTTGCGCATAACTACACTTTCGAGACGGTTGAGATAGGTAACTGTCAACTATTCATTTCTGGTTATGGAGGCTGCGTAAGCATGATCGGGGTTGATGTAAGGTGACCGTAACGCTGGATGGATATACACTCAATGTTACAGATATAACGGAATCCATTAATGCGGTGGGTACTGAATGGGATGCTTGGGAGAACGAGCAATATACACGTAAAAGGAAAATTTATGGCAAAATTAGAATGTGGAGACTGAGCTGCGTAGAGAAGGACGTGGCATGGAGTAATAGTGCAGCCAATCACTTTATGACCCATGTCGAGAATGGAGAAGCGGTAACATTTATTGTGGATGAAGGAACAAGATACCAGATAAATACGAACGTCTACATCATAAGTATAAACGTATCTTTTCCACGCGGCACACAAAACATAAGAACATTCAGCGTTCAGCTGCGTGAAGCTTAATAATTGAAGTTCGATACTTTAGCCCTCAAAGTAGACTATGGATAGCTGCGTATTCATAGTGTACCACACAAAACAAAGGAAGAAGTGTGTTTTGGGATCCATAATGAGAAGAAAAGAATACTTCAAAATTAGAAGATGGACCCGTAAATATAACCGAAAAACAGGAGTATTTAACATTAAAATCGAGTTTGAAACAGCAGCTGACATTACAGAGAGGACTATTGCCGTCGCTGACGCCTTCGGTTTAGGCATAGATGAAACCCGCAAATTCAAGATTTGCGATGTCGAGTTAGCTATTGGATCTAGGGACGTAGTTTACATCACGGGTGACAGTGGCTCAGGTAAGAGCGTACTACTCAAAGCGATGAAGAAGGATCTTATTGATGCTGGAGAAAAAGTGATTGACATGAATAATGTTGAAGTTGATTCTGATAAACCCATAATTGAAACTGTAGGCGAAACTTTTGATGAGGCGCTTGAACTTCTGAGTCGCGTGGGCTTGAATGATGCCTTTCTTTTTCTGCGCAAGTATAGTCAGCTCAGTGATGGACAGAAATACCGTTATCGATTAGCGAAATTGATGGAAAGTGATGCCCAGTGGTGGTTGATGGATGAATTCTGCAGTATGTTGGATAGGGACACAGCTAAGATTGTGGCGTATAACGTTCAGAAGCAGGCCAGGCGTATGAGTAAAGCCGTAATAGCAGCTACGACGCACACTGACTTATTTGAGGACCTTGCCCCGAACGTTCATATTCATAAGCGTTTTGGGGACGAGATAGAAGTTAAGTATTACAGAGACAATAGAGCCGAAGAGTGTAGCTTAATCAGAGAGATGCGGATTGAGGAGGGCTCAAAGGAGGATTATAAGAAGTTATCTGTCTTCCATTATCGATCTACAAGGGCTCCCGCTACCTTAAAGATCTTTAAGCTCATGCGTAAAGATGAGGTTGTTGGCGTAATAGTTTATAGTTATCCACCCCCAACAGTTAAGGGTAGAAAGGAAGCTCTAGGCAAAGTTTTACCTATACGAGAAGCTAATGAAAAGTTGGCGACTATAACTCGTGTTGTGATACACCCGAAATACCGCAGTATAGGTTTAGGCGTAAAGCTTGTTAGGGATACACTTCCACTTGTGGGCAGACCCTACATTGAAGCTATAGCTGTTATGGCTAAGTATAATCCCTTCTTCGAGAAAGCCGGTATGAGGAAGGTAGCTGTAAGGAAAACTGGCAAAAGCATTAAAGAAGCCATAGAAGATCTTGAGAAGATCGGTTTTAAACGTTATTTACTCACAAGTGTAAAGGCAAATAGGAAGGTGCTGGAGGGTCTAAGTGAAGGAGAAAAGGAAAAAGTTAAGCAGATTCTCTTAGGCGTTAAACAAACACACTATAGGAGATTGATGGCGACAGGGAACATATACCCGAAATACAGAGAGTTTAGGGACTGGCTAAGCAGAATAGACAATCAAAGGCTCGCTAAGGCACTAGCAAGACTTGCAGTCTTAGCACAAGAGAAGGTTTACCTTATATTTTCATCTACACAGCAAACTCAACGAAAGGAATAAGCACTTAACAAACTATTTCTGATGCGCCTTATCGATCCTTAATGTTCTCTTTACCTCGTTGAGAACTCTATTCAAAAGATCCCTCGCGTAATTATCGGTTAAATATGTTACAGCGAGGTAGATTAAGCCTCCTAGAATAGTCACAGCCACAGTCAACGTAACCCTCCTAGGATGAGGAATTAGAAACAGAAAGACGCCCATAAGGATTGAGGAAAGAAGGTATTTACCGATGCTTCGCCACGGAACCCTTCTAACAACAACTCTATACGTGAAGGCAAGTAGAAAAATCAGTGTTGCCAAGTTTGACAGCATAACAATCGCTGCTATATAGATGGAAGCCTCTAAAGGCTTCCCCCTAACAACATTACTCAAAAAATAAAATGCTGTCGGCAGAGTTAATGCAGAATAAATGTAGGGTTGAGTGAAAACTAGAAATATTTTACTCTTAATCAGCTTCTTGAAGGGTATTTTTGCACCCTCATCAACCTTCTCAACACCAAGAATTATAGAGTTTAGGAGTGACAACAAAGTCATAATGAAGGCATTCAAAGCCAAAAAAACCAGAACCAATCTAGCCTCAACATAAATATCCCTTAAGATCGTAAGTAACGAGTCTGAAAGAACTATAGCCCCCACAGTCATTGGAATAGCAAACATAAATACCATCCTTATGGATGTAGTGATGTCCTCCAAACTGTTCTCAGCAAGAAGCTTCGGATATAATGCGAAAGATAAGAAGGAAGAGTAAGCGACAACATTAGCTATAGTTGAGGCTGCACCATAATAACCCCTTGCAGCCTCACCTCCATAAATGAAAAGCAGTATAAGCGTAAAACCAGCGATTCTTAAACCGATAACCTGATAAAGGTTGAGCGAGGAAGCCTTAATCCACTCCTTAACATAACTCCATCGAATACGACCCTGCAGATCCCTAATTAACAGTTTCACATAATAGAGCGATTGAACAGCGAACGCCACAATGAGGCTTAACATAGCCCCTATCAGGGATAAGTGAAGCTGAACGATCAATATGTAGCCTAACACAATTTTACATATCTCCGCAATCAGTAACCCGTAACCTAAAATATGCGGTTTCTTAGCGTGGATACACCGCTCTAAAGCGTTAATGAGGTATATCTCCACAATTTTAACAGCCCCCACCAAGTACACTATAACATATTGCTCACTTATCCCGAGCATTGAGGTTATTAGTGGAACTGAAGTAATATAGAGTGAGGCTACCACAATCGAAATCATAAGATTTGCAGTAACGCCTGTCTTTACAGCTCCTTCCCGTCCTCTCGCCACGAATCTCATAGTCCAGAATGGGAGTATTGTTGCGAACAATAGAAAGTATAACTGAACATCACTAACGTTAAGCCATATACCCCAATCACCCTTACTGAGGCTGCGAGTCAACATTAATGTGAAGATTAGACCTGTCGCTACACTTAGCAGTTTAGCTATGAAGAGGGCGAAGCCGGAATATTGAAGCCTAATGCTATTTTTAGCCATACCTTCACTTCTCGACAACTGTTTACTTCTGAGCTTAAGATTTACTATATAATAAATGTTTAATGGTTTGGATACTCATATTACCCATTAAATAACTGATAATTCCTAGGTATTTCTCGCATTTTCGAAATGATGAGTAACCGCATTAGAGTATAAATGAAGTGTTTATAGCTCTATAGTTTTAATCTCTGCGAGATCTTGAAGGCTATTCATCTTTATCTTCTTATCAGATAT
>CAZHYI010000074.1:0-5921 GCA_964536595.1 uncultured Candidatus Bathyarchaeia archaeon | reverse complement strand
TCTCTCCACACTAATAGGGGATAATTTTCATCCCCTCCCGACACAGATGCCCGCAGAGGAAGGATCCAGGGGGAGTCTTTGCGGGCATCTCACTTATTATTTTTCCATTATGCATTTTTGTATTGCTCCTTTAGTGATTCAAGTAATTTCTTAGCAAGCTCTATACTTTCAGGATTGAATGGATAGATCTTGGTTAATTTTAGGTCTGGAGTCTCAACTATAATCTTTAATGTCCCAACTTCAGGTTCTAGGCGATCGAGAGTTTCCTTTTCAACTCCTACACGTTCTTCTTTCTCTAGGTAGGGTAAAGCACTACGATAAACACTCAAAATCTTCTTCGCATTCTTCTCAACTTTCTCTCGGGAAGCGCCTGCTACTTCAACTAAAAACTCTATGAGTTTATTTTCATTGATTTCTCTCCCGTATTTCTCGTAGAGGTCGCGGAAGAGAGGTATCTTCTTAACGATTTGGATCTTAACCATCTCAGAGACCTTAACTTCTGGGGAAGAGAGTCTCCTACCCAGCTCGGTAACTCTGACTTTCCCCGTCACTATATCGATTAATCCATACATCCTCATGGATGATAATAGAGCGAAGAAGCCTCCACTGTTAGGCGATAGTCCTAAAACCTTAGCAACATCATCCCTTTCGGTCTCACCAGGCAAATTCTCCACTAATTTCCTAACAAGCTCAACTACATCATCAACCCTCCTAACAGGAAACCTATATTTACCAATCCTAGCCATTATGCCCACGCAATTTTTTACTATTTATACATGTACAATTTTACTATATTTACTTTTTTAATATATAAAATTTTTCATTTTTTGCAGGCAGATAATTTACGAGTCCTAAACCAAAAACAAATATTTATCCGAAAGAAACCATCTAAATTATAGCGCTCCGGAAGGCTCCGGTAGAAGAGAACCTCTCTGCCGAGTATAGCCCGGCCAAGTATTCCGGCCTTTCGAGCCGGAGACCCGGGTTCAAATCCCGGCCGGAGCACCAAACTTGATTTTATTTTTCTCCTCTTATTTCTTGAAAGGCAATTTGTTTTAAGCTTCCTTGTTGAGTGTATTGATCATTGTTTTTCTTTCATGTAGTTAGAAAAGGGGGTCTTTCATAACACTGTTTAGGTTGGAGGATAAGAGAAGTGCTTAACACACCCGGGTGGGGGCAATTGCTATATAAAACGTTGTGATATTCTTAATTTTGGTTAGGGAGGCTTTAATGAGTTTAAGGGAAGAGAGTCTTAATGTTATGTTGGCTGAGCTTTTGACTGAGAAGGGATTGAAGGCTTTAGGTGAAGTTATTTTAAGAAGAAGGGGTGGACGGCCTGAACCTGATGTTCTTATAGAGTTGAATGGTGTGCGGATTGTTATTGAGGGTAAGAAGCCTGGTATGTGGGATTCTTTGGTTGAGCAGTGCAAAAAGAGGTTGGATGATAATGTTTGTGATTTATGTGTGATGGTGGAGTATGCTGATATTAAGTTAGCTAAGCTAATGCCGAATCAATTAGACGTTAAGAACGCTCTCCTAGAGGGTAAATTTAATGTTGGTTTTCTCTCTTATGTGGATAGAGCTGGTTTAGATAGATGGTTAGGGGTTACTCCAAAGTCTGAGAAATATGTGGAAGTCAGTTTTAATGAGCTTTTGACGTATATAATGAGTGCTTACAGTAAGGTTGTGAAGGAGGATATTATAGGGCCTGTCATAAAAAGAATGAGTGAAGTTTTGGATGAGTTTGCGACTAAAGTTTCTGCTGCTGTGAATGTTGAGCGTTTGAAGGAGGTTTTGGAGTTAAAGGAGTGAAAGGTGGATCAGATGGGCAGTAAGGAAGATGTGCATAAACTTGTTTCGACTGCAGGATTATTGCTTGTTGATGCTATGGTTTTTCATGAGATTATAGCCGCTTTTCATAAGGATGTGCCAATGCTTTCTATGTTGATGGCGTCTACAAATTTGAAAAAGGAGTTGGAGAAGTCTTGGCAGTATATAACCAAAAATATTAATTATGAACCGGTACTTGAAATCGCTCTTAATATCTTAATGAATATGCCTGCAAGCCATGCTTTTGATAGAGAGTTGAGAGATCTGGTTAACTTGGCTTATGATATAGCTTCCTCCAAGGTTTTGCTCAGACATGACCTTTTTGGAAGAATCTATCATAGGCTTCTTCTGGGAAACTTAATTAAGTATTACGCAACATATTACACGTCAATTCCTGCTGCTCGATTATTGGCAAGACTTCTGGTAAACCTACCGTCTGATTTGGATGTGGGGAATGTTCCTCCCACATACAATAAAGAACCTCTTAGAATTGTTGATTTTGCATGTGGTTCTGGAACGTTACTTTCGGCCGTTTATAAGGAGATCGATGCGAGGCATAGGATTGAGAGTGAAAAATTAAGGATCGATGAATTGCATAGGTATCTTATTGAAGAGGGGATATGGGGTTTTGATGTTCTGCATCATGCGGTTCATCTTGCTGCTACGGCTCTTTTTCTACATAATCCCATCCCGGTGCAAGGTTCGAAGCTTTTTGCTTTGAGGTTGGGTAAGGTGGGTAAGGAAGGGTATTTGGGAAGCGTTGACTTTTTGTCTTCATCGGTTCTTGCTCAGGATATGATACTTCCCGGTGGAGTTGCGTGGGGACAAGATGCTGTTAGTATTTCAAAGAAGGAGGCTAAAGGTATTGAACTTCCAAGTTCTCATATCTGCATAATGAACCCGCCTTTTACGAGAAGCGTTGGTGGTAACCTATTATTTGGTTCATTACCTAAGAAGGAAAGAGCTGAACTGCAAAAGTCTCTTAATATATTACTCAAAGAGAAAGGACTTTCAGGCATTGGTCAAGCTGGTCTTGGAGCCGTTTTTGTTTTTCTAGCTGATAAATATTTGGAAGAGAATGGACGGATGGGGCTTGTGCTTCCTAGAACTGTTCTTTCAGGTGTTTCTTGGCGGAAAGTGCGGGAGATGCTTTTAGATAAGTATCATGTTGAGTATGTGATAACGAGTTATGAGACTAAAAATCAGTGGAATTTCAGTGAAAACACTGATTTAAGCGAGGTTCTCTTGGTTGCAAGGAAGAAAGGTGATGATAAAAATGATTATACGTTTTTTGTTAATTTGTGGAAGAAGCCCTGTAATGAGCTTGAAGCGATTTATTTGGGTTCCCAGTTAAAGCAGCTTTATGGGAGTGGCAGTCTTTATGATGTTGAGAATTCGAATGCTTCACCATATCATCTTAAGTTGCATGGTAAGAAGATTGGTGAAGTTTATTCTGCCATGTTAGAAGGCGACAATTTTGGGGTGTATAATATTTTTTCGCAGATGGAGCTTAACAGAACGGTTCTTCTTCTCAGAAAGGGGATAGTCTATTTGCATGATCAAGGAGTAGTTGGCGGTGTCAAATTAACTACGCTATCAAAACTTAAAGCAGAAATAGGACCTGATGTACGTCAGATTCATGCAGCCTTTAAGATTAGCAATAATATAAGAAGCATTTACAAGGCTTTTTGGGGTTATGATTCAAATGTGATAAACACTATTTCACAGAAGCCTAATGCGTATTTAGAACCAAAAAGAGCGGAGCAAGCTCGAAACTTATGGAAGAAACGAGGAAGGCTTCTGATAGTTGAGCGCGCTTGGTTAAGCACATATACAGTTTTAGCGGTATATGTTGATGAGCCTGTCTTATCGAATGTTTGGTGGCCCATTAAACTGGGGGAGGATACTGCTAAAATTCTGGCGGTCTGGATGAACTCCACATTTGGTTTCCTGTTATTATCCTCAATAGCGGAAGTTACTCGAGGTCCTTGGGTAAAATTTAAGAAGGATCATCTTTGGAATATGCCTGTTCTCGATATTAACAAATTAAAAAAGAAAACAAAAGACTCACTCTTAAACTTGTATGACAAAAACGTTGACGGTAAGAAACTCAGCGAGCTGAAATTTAAGGCTCTACCCCAAGAATTTGCAGATCCCTCAACGAGAAAAATAATTGATGAAGAAATCTGCAGGATTTTAGGTTTAAAAATAAAACTAGATTCACTCTATGAAATGCTCTCAAAAGAACCCATGCTCACAGGATAAAAATAAAAGAAATTCAACAAACTTCAATGAAGTCATTGAAAAGCCAATTATATATGAACTATCTAAGATCGGATGGTTAATAAGGCTTATTAGTATTTTAAAAGAAAAAATTATGAAGGTGAAGGTTTGTCTTCCTTTGATGAGAAGGTCGTTCTTGACATTCTCGAAAAAGTGAGTAAAAGCGTTGTTAACATAAGTACTATCAAACTTGTTCATCACGTACATTACCAAATAGTTCCTGTTAAGGGAATGGGCTCCGGAACAATAATAGATTCGAAGGGATACGTCTTAACGAATAATCATGTTGTGAAGGGAGCGAAGAAGATTTCTGTAACATTATGGGACGGCGAGGTCTTGGAAGGAAGGTTAGTAGGTTCATGCAGCCTACATGATGTAGCCATAATAAAGGTTTCAAGAGAGAATCTACCAGTTGCAGAGTTTGGAGATTCAGATAAACTTAGGGTTGGACAGCGAGTTTACGCTATCGGAAATCCCTTTGGATTGACTGGAGGACCCACAGTAACTTCCGGAGTAATAAGCTCACTTAACAGAACAATAGAGTCACGCATGGGATTGCTGGAGAATCTAGTTCAGACAGACGCCGCCATAAACCCAGGCAATAGTGGCGGGCCTCTCGTAGATCTAGAAGGGAAAGTGATCGCAATAAACACTGCCATCATTCCCTACGCTCAAGGTATAGGATTCGCGATTCCAATAAATGTAGCTAAGAGATGCACCTATGAGATGATTAGAAGAGGGATTTCTGTAAGGCCACACTTAGGGATAGTAGGATTAACCTTAACACCTAACATATCTCAGTATTATGACTTACCGTCGAAGAGAGGAGTGTTAGTGACGAAAGTGGTTGAGAGTAGCCCAGCGCACCAAGCTGGAATGATTGCTGGTGACATAATTTTGGGCATGAATGGTGCAGAGATTAATCGTATTGAAGATCTGCTTAAGGAGATTCATGACAGAAGGTTTGGAGAGAAGTTGAGAATTACGGTGTTACGTAGAGGGCGAGAAAAGAGGATACTGGAGGTTACTTTAAGCAGATAGTCTTAAGCTTACTTCCATCAAGATATCACTTCAGCTCCGTACTTTGTTTAATACACTCTTTATGCTTCTCCATCAACTCATCTACAATCTTTTCCAGAGACTCTTTAGATCTGAAACCCACATACTGCCCTACAGGTCTCCCTTTACAGAAGAAAACTAATGTAGGAGTACTCATAATTCCATAAAGGATCGCTATCTCCCTATTTTGCTGATTCTCCAGAACATTCAACTTTACAAATTTAACTTTGCCTCTATATTTCTCCGCAACCTCACGAAATACTGGATCCAGCCTTATACACCAAGGACAGAATTTATGCCAGAAATCAACAACCGTCAAGAGATTAGACTCTAAAACCTCCACATCCCATCGATTGGCATCCACATCAGAAACCACAATTACATCTATCACAACCAGCTAATTAACTAGAGAAAGTTATTAAAAGTTTATCATAAAATCAGCTTTAGAAGGGCTCCGCCCAAAAATATCGGGGAATAACTCCATAAGGCTTTCAGTACAGTTCCTACTATCACTTAAACTTATAGAGTTTATTAGTTCGTAATAGAAGACCTTTAACCCCTACCAATATGTTGAGAGCTTTCGAGTTTGCATCGGCTTCTGGACCCCACTCTTCATTCTTGAATTCCCAACTATGTTTTCTGATAAAGAATTATTTGTTCCAAAAGTTAATTCTTGGTAACATAGAGTGTACTAGAAATGGATAAAGAAATGAAGGTTAGAGTGAGTAGGTATATGAGTTATCTGTTGA
>CAZHYI010000073.1:0-5960 GCA_964536595.1 uncultured Candidatus Bathyarchaeia archaeon | reverse complement strand
TTATACGATCATGAATCTTCACATTCACAACTGAAAACGTCGGCGAAGCTTAGCTAAGTAACTTCCCTTTCTGAGAATCATCAATCGGCTTTAAGGTCACCTTTAAAGTTGTATTATCATATTAATAGTAACCTTCATTTTACCAACCTCTTTATATGTTCATCTATTGTTCCATCAGGTAGCATCCAATCTGGATGAAATTCGCCTTTTTCTTCCATCTGGTAACGGACACAGCTTTCCCAATCTCCTTTACAGTATAATTCTATCCACTTTTTATCTAAATATCCTTCCTCATAAAATCTTTTTATTGGGCAAAGTGGATACCATTTACAATCCTCAGATAATACTTTCAATTTTCTGTAACTTCTTATCAAATCTTGCTTAAAAGTTGGATTATAGAGTAGAACAGCAGGATGATGTAGAGGAAATATCTTTTTGTCTCTACCTAAAAACAGTCTACCGTAAACTGAAGAAAATCCTTTTTTCGAAGAAAAGAAGACATAATATTTTTGAAAGATATATTTCGTCGCATAATAACCTAAAGGTACCAGTACTTTTGGATTTATCAATTCTATCTCTTTATTTAGATAGTGACTACAAGCCTCAATTTCATCCTGCTTGGGTTTCCTGTATTTTGGAAGCATACATTTAATCAGATTTGTCATATAAATTTCTTGCCTGCTGATTTTTGCTGACCTCAGTAGTTCATCTAATACTTTTCCTGAAGGACCAACAAACATCTTTCCTTCTCTATCCTCATTTTCTCCCGGTGCTTGAGCAATCAACATAATTTCTGCCTTTAGATTCCCCTCACCACAGATAGCATTCCTTCTAGTCTCAAATAGCCTGCATTTCTTACATTCTTTTATTCTTTGATTCAATTCATCAATCTTCATATTCCATACATTATCTACTTATGAACCTAAATTATTTCTCTTTACTTAAATTAAAAAGTATGGTGTACATTTATGATCCGCATTTAAGAGCTAAGAAACTTAGAATTCCCATTCTGTAAAAAGGAAACTCTAAAGATTCTAGGCTTACTGTTTTTCTATGGAATTATGGTATTGTCCTCTTCTCAACGTCTATATCTCTCCATCTTAAACTCACAATATTTTAAGAAAAACATTAACTAACTTCTCTTTAGTTCCTTCCGTAATATTTTTTAACTAATAACTCTAAACACTTCTTCTTGATTGTCTAAATCACATCTTAAACCCTTGAGACTCTTCAAGTAACCCTTAATGGTTGAGTCTCTGTAGCCTCTCTTTTTCATCCATAGCATAAAATTAATTAAACACTCTCTGGGATACTGGGTTCGTTCTTTGGTGCGGGGGGTGGGATTTGAACCCACGCAGCCCTTCGGCACAGGATCTTGAGTCCCGCGCATTTAGCCCCTTTTTCGGGTTGACCTGGCTCTGCCACCCCCGCACAACTAATAGAGGCATCACTTACCAATTAATCTTTTATTTGAAGGGGTATTTTAAAATGTAATTCTAGTTCCTATCTTTTCGCCCTTAATCGCTTTCAGTATGTTCTTCGGGTCTCTACCGTCAATAACCACGGTTGGGATTCCAGATCTCATAATTACTCTCAGAGCTTGCTGGTCGAAGAGCTCGTATTTACCCGCCTCCATACCTCTATCCACAATCATTCTGTAGAGCTCCCTAGCCCTAATCTCCTCTATCTTTTCTGCTTCGGGATCGCTTTTTGGGTCTGAAGTGTAGATTCCATCAACATCAGTAGCCTTTATTAGGAGTTTTGCGTGGGAGAGTTCAGCCGCTACAGCTGCTACAGCGTCTGTGGATTGGGCTGGGAACAAGCCGCCCGTAATAACTGTTTTGCCGCTCCTTATTGCATTTTTTAATTCATCTATGTTTCGAGGGATAGTCGGGTAGGCATCTTCACCTAGAAGTGACGTTAGGAGCATGGCGTTCAGTCTTGAAGCCTCAATGCCAAGCTGGTCGCAGGTTGACTCATCTATCCCGAAAGCTCTGGCAGCCTCAATGTAAGCCCTAGCTAAGGCTCCTCCACCAGTAATTACGATTAGTCTGTTACTTTTCAGTATCTCTTTTAGAACCTTGATGCACTCTTTTAGGTACTTGCTGTTTGACTTTTCAGAGAGGAGATGTCCACCCAACTTAAGAACCACTGTTGTTCCGCTCAACATTGAACACCTTCATACTTACTCAAGCACTTTCACCGTAGCCTTATTTAAGGCATCCTCATCTATAGTGAGTCCTAAACCTGGACCTTTAAGGGCTCTGACATAACCATCCTTCCCGACTCTTATTTCCTCATTGATTACTGGTAGGTCGTATGATCCTTGAGGCACAGTTAACTCTACGAACTCGTTGTTGTGCATAGCCAGCTCGCAATGTAGATGCGCTGCCTGTGTGAATTGTCCTCCCCATGAGTGGGGTTCACAGTTCAGTCCGAACGCTTCAGCTAGATGAGCAACCTTCATGAGCGGTGTTACTCCACCAACATTCTCCATTGAGCATCGAACCGCATCGGTTGCTCCCCTACGTATATACTCTGAGTATTGGTATAGACTCTGGAGGAATTCGCCGCACCATATATTCACATCAAGCTCTCTACAAAGCTCAACGTACCCGTCAATATCGGATGTTGGTAAAGGATCCTCATAGGCGCAGAAATCTAACCTCTGAATTTCCCTCCCGACCTTAAGAGCGGTTCTCCTATCATATGCCACATATGGATCAAGAAGCAATTTTACATCATCTCCAACCAAGTCTCTAACTGCCCTGCAGACCTCAATGTCGTGTTTCCAGTCGCCGAAGCCTAGGGTTGATGGTGTATGGATCTTGATAGCCTTAAAGCCCTCCTCCAAACACTTCTCAGCTGTATCCAGATACTCCTTCACACTTTTTAAGTGGTGGGTGCTGGCGTATGCTAAAACCTTCTCTCTACAGGCTCCTAGAAGCCTATATATTGGCATCTTAAAGTACTTCCCAATGATGTCCCACATACAGACATCAATGACGCATAGGAATATGTCTCCATTGAATGTTGGCCAGGACCAGTAGGTGCCTGTGCCTAAGCCTCTACGGTGGGTTGGGGGATAATGCCCAAAGAACTTCTCCTTATCAAGCGGGTCAATACCTATCAGCATTCTTTTTAATGGTTTAATTAGCCCCATGGCTAGTGAATGATCCTCAATAAGAAAGTTCCCTTCCAAACCATCATCAGTGAATATTCTGACTAGGCCGGGCTCGATATTGAAGCTTTCTGCCCTCTGGGCTCCTGGAAACTCGTGGTAGTCTGGGAAATTAATCTTGATTGGTTCTAGAAGGTGAATCTTAACCTTTTTTATTTGCATGTATGAATCCTCAATTTGAGTATTAAAGGCGAAACGAATAAAAAATTTGCTTCTTAAATTTAATCAACTCTAAAGCTTCTTTAGCTTCCAGACTGGTTGAGTCAAATTTAAGCCTTAAAATCCTCCTAAAATTTAGACCCCCCTATATTTTTTGGTGTGAACTGCCTTAAGTGAAGAAAGACTGAAATTATGTGTGCTGCAACATTAAAAGTTAGGTGGAGTGGAGTAGTCATAGGGCTGAGGGTCATTAAGATTGAGGATGTTATGGAATGCGTTATTGTTGAGCGGGTTAACCGGTTTGTTGTAAGGGTGAGGATAGATGGGAGGCTTTTTAATGCGTACCTCAACAATACTGGGCGTCTCCTAAATTATATTGTTGAAGGGAGAAGCGGGTTCTGCGTAGAGTTTGATGAGCCTAAAAGAACAAGTTATAGACTATTCTCTATAAAAGACGGGGCTCTCGGTGCAGTGATCGATACTCAATTACAGATGAAAGCTTTCGAGAAGGCTGTAGAGACGGGTTTTATTCCGTGGCTTAAGGGAGGCAGTATCCTAAAAAGGAATGTGAAGTTAGAGGGTTCAGTCATAGACTACCTCTTGAAGGTTGATGGTGATTTGATCTATTTAGAGGTTAAGAGTGCCGTGTTAAGGAAGGGGAGGTATGCTCTCTATCCTGACTGTCCATCTCTAAGGGGGAGAAGGCACATAAGAGATCTAATAGATCACGTGAAGGAGGGCGGGAAGGGATCTGTACTCTTCATTGCTGCATTGCCTAATGTGGAGGCCTTCAAACCCAATGAGGCTGAGGATCCGGAAATATACAATCTCCTTTTAATGGGGCGTAAAGTGGGGGTGGATGTGAAGGCTATAGCTCTTTATTACGATCCCGAGGACTCATTCATTTATTTATACAATCCAGACATGGAGGTGGAGGTGCCCTAAAGCTCCCTCCTAAAGGATTGAACTTGGCCCAACCAGAAAAACCCTAAGATAATATGTGATAAGTAGGTACACCATAAACATGATTATCGTTATCAGGAGGTTCTTAGTCCAGTCCTTACTCCACACTATTCCAAAGGGAATCCCGATGGCGAAACCTATCAAGTGCGAGATGTATGCTACATTGCTCTGCGGAGCTAACTGCACAGCTACTAGATTGTAAATGAAGTAGATTACTGCTACAAGCCCTAACGGCATAAAGAATAGAAATGAGAACTTTAAGGGTTTTATTAGAATGACTGTGGCTGTTAGAGTGAATATTGCTGCTGAAGCACCGATCATTAAGGTTGATGGATCATAGAAGTATATGCTGAGTAGAAAAGCCAATGCACCTCCCAGAAAGAAGAGGAATAAGGTTCTGGCGGATCCCAGTTCCTCCTCCACAGTATTCCCGAATACGTAGAGGAAGAGCATGTTTCCTATTAAGTGAACCCAGTTGCCGTGAATGAAGAGGGCTGTGAATAGAGTCCAAAATCTACCTTTAATTAGGTTTATTCCGCTGAAAGCTAAATATTTACTGAACGTTTTTTGGTCTAGACTCCAAGCGAAGAGCGTGAAGAGGAAGCATAAGACAATGATTAAGTTAGTCTTCCTCAAGATGCATCAAGAGTCTCAACTGCGATTTACCCTAAAAAATTTTTGCTTCTTAACTGAGAAGACTCTTCAGTATATGTGCGCGTCTTCATTTATGAGTAAGGGTAATAATCTTTTAGAAAATAATAAAAAAAGTATAAAAGGAAGTTAGAAAATTTAACTAGGATTCAGAGAGGTCTCTAGAATGAGGAGCATCTTTGTGAATGGGCTTAAACAGAAGCCTATAGAGGAGCAGAATTTTGAAATAGTTGAGAGGAAGGGGTTAGGGCATCCTGACTCTATTTGTGATGGGATAATGAATGATGTATCCATCGAGTTGAGCAGAGAGTACCTCAATCGGGTAGGTAGAATTCTTCATCATAACGCTGATAAATCCTTATTGGTTGCGGGAAAGACTGAAGTTCGCTTTGGAGGAGGCGTTGTAGAGGAACCTATGCTCCTCGTGCTGGGAGATAGAGCCACATTTGAGATAGGCGACATCAAGATACCTGTTGAAGAGATAGCTGTGGAGACAGCTAAAAACTGGATCAAGAACCATCTAAGATATGTGGATCCCATAGAGCATATGCGGTACCAAGTGGAACTTAAACCCGGCTCAGCAGAATTAACCGACATCTTCTTCAGGAAAGACAGAGTGTTAGATGCAAATGATACTTCAGCCGCTGTGGGTTATGCTCCAATGAGTGAAACCGAAAAGATGGTTCTATCTTTAGAGAAATGGTTGAACTCGAAGGAGTTTAAGGAACGATTCCCTGAAACTGGTGAAGATATAAAGGTTATGGGTTTCAGAAAGAATAGAGACCTAAACCTAGTTGTATCAATGGCCTTTGTGGACCAATTTATCAATAGTGAGGAGGAGTACTTCATAAAGAAGGAAGAAATCCTCAGCGAAATTGAGAATTTTGTGAATAGATCAGAATCCTTTGAGAATATAAGTGTGGCTTTGAATACTTTGGATGAGAGGGGTAGAGGAACTTCAGGCGTATACCTCACAGTACTCGGCACCAGTGCTGACGGAGCAGAT
>CAZHYI010000072.1:0-6077 GCA_964536595.1 uncultured Candidatus Bathyarchaeia archaeon | reverse complement strand
TACTTAACTGGTTCCTCAACGACTTTAAATCCATTCTTAATTAGGTAGTGTAGAACCTCAAGTTGGAAGGAGAATCCGAAACTCCTTACAGAATCACATATCTTGAGGAGGGACGCAAGTCTATAAACTCTATACCCTGAAGTTACGTCCTGAACTCCTAAATGTAGAACCTTATCAACGAGCCTATTAGCTGCTTTACTAATTATTCTTCTTATAAATCCCCACTCCTCAATTCCGCCACCCTTTACATATCTGCTCCCAATAGCTAAGTCATAGTCTCCCACAGCATCGATAAGTCTAGGCAACTCCTTAGGATCATGACTTAAATCAGCATCCATAACAGCTACATACTCCACATTCCTATTCAAGGATGATATGTACTTGACTCCTGTTAGAATCGCCTTGCCTATTCCACTTCGCTCTTTCCTCTCTATAAGTGTGATGTTCGGGTAAATCTCTGAGAGTTTCTTAACCAGTTCTCCCGTTCCGTCAGGGCTTGAATCGTCAACTACCGTTATTAACAAGTCTAGATTGAGAGATTCGAGTAGCCCTATTAAGTTTCCAATGTTATCTGCCTCGCAGTATGTTGGAATGATTACTGCAATCATTCAGCTTCACACTGCTTTTATCTATATGACTGGATTTAAGTCATGGTTCTAAAAGATTATGCCTTTCATCGATTTAGCAAGCTCAAAGTAGCGTAAAGCATTATCCATTATCATTGCCCGCTCATCATCAGAAACCTTCCTAATCACCCTCCCTGGAGTTCCCACTACAACTGATCTTTCAGGAATAATTGTGCCTTTAAGCACCACGGTGCCTATACCAACTATAGAGCCTGAACCCACCTTAACTCCATCAAAAATTTTTGCCCCTATACCTATCATGCTTACGTCCTCAATTATGCATCCATGAATAACAGCGCTATGTGTTACACTCACGTAGTCTCCGATCTTGACTGGTATATTACCTTTATACTTGCCTTTATCATAAATGTAGCCTCCGTGAATCACAACGTTATCTTGAATGTTTGAGTAGCGCCCAATCTTAATCTTAACGATGTCTCCACGGATAACGGCTCCCGGAAAGATCGATGATCCTTCTCCGACCTCAACGTCCCCAACGAGCACCGCTAGAGGCGAAACAAAAGCGTCTTCATCTATTTTGGGCTTTTTCCCCTTAAACTCGTAGATTGGCACTTCAGAAACCTCACATAGTGAGCCTAACTCTTCAATCATTTATAAGTTTTTAAGGTTTTCATCACTAAAATTCCCATAAGCGCAATTGCGGTGATGGATGTTACACAACTATAAGTGAAGGCTGCTGCAGCTCCTTTCATGTCCCATAAAGTACCGAAAATAACATTCGAAGCCAAATATGCTGCTCCAACAGTGATGTAGTATAGACCGTAGGCTGTTCCTCTATACTCTTCAGTGGTGTAGCTAGGTATGAGTGCCCTCTGAACTGTTTGACCTATCCCCATATAGATTCCGTAAATTCCCGCTATAATGAATGATAAGATTAAGCCTCCCCCTGCGATTATAGAGAGTAGGGATGTGAGGAGGAATGTTAAGTATCCTACCATTAGAACTCTTTCCTTGCCGATAATGTCTGAAAGTATGCCTGAGGGGATTCCGATTAGCGTATGGGTGATGTTGATGACCATATAAATTATTGGAATGAAGGTTTCAGCAACTCCTAAATCTTGAGCTTTGAGAAGTATGAAGGAGAAGTTGTAGGCGCCTAGGGAAAACACTGCTATTATGGTGAGTAGGAAAATGAAGCGCGCATTGAGTATTCTTCGTAAACTCACAGTTGAAATATGCGTTTTAGATCTCCTTTTCTCCTTAACTAGGAGAGCCAGTATTAGGAGTGCTACTGCTCCGGGGATAAAGGATAGCCAGAATATCCCTCTCATCCCGATGAGTGGTAGTAAGGTGAAGGTTAAGGCTGGGCCGGCTATGGCTCCTATCTGATCCAGCGTTCGATGTATACCGAAACCCTTTCCCATCATTCTTTCTGAGATTGACTCGCTTATTAAAGCATCTCGAGGAGCTGTTCTTACACCTTTACCGATCCTGTCACCTAACCTGATCATTAGAGCGTCACTCCATACTTTAGCAATAGAGAATAATGGTTTAGTGAAGTTAGAGACGGCGTATCCCAAAAGAACTATAGGTTTTCTCCTTCCAAGAGTGTCAGAAAGAACTCCGGAGAACATTCTGAATATGTAATTTGCGGATTCGCCTAAGCCCTCTATCAATCCAAGTATTGCACGTGAAGCTTTAAGCTCCTCTATTATGAAGATGGGCATGATGCTGAAAACCATCTCAGAAGAGATGTCGGTGAAGAGACTCACTAAACCTAAAGCTATGATATTTCGAATTCCGTTCCTTCCAGCTCTCTTAATATCCATTATACTCTTTAAACGCCTCCAAACTCTAAGTCTTGAGGTACTAGCCTAATGCCCAGAGGATCTATTGTTACTCCTTTTTTTGAGATGCTTCTTAACAAGCTTCTCAACATCCTTCTTGAAGTCTTCCTTATCAACCAGCTTTTGAAATCTTTCCTTTTCACTTTCAAAGCCTTTAGGTAGATCAATCCTTATATCTATGTGTGGTTTCCCCATTACCTCCTCAAAAGTCTCTTTATCCTCCTCATATCTGGACATAGCCTTATCTTTTTTTCCGAATATACGTTTCAATTTTTCAGACATACAATCTCAACTCCATAAATTAAACCTTACAAATAAATATAGGGTTGAGAATGCTAGTTGAGCGAATGAGGTTAAGAAACCTATTTTTGTAAATTCGCTGAAACTCAATTTTATTCCTTCCCTCTTCAAGGCGCTCATTACTAAGACGCATACTGCGCCGCTGAATGGTGTAGATGCGCCGCCGAGATTGGTTCCTAAAACAAGTGCAGACCATATTGGGGTTAAGTCTGGTAGTTGGAGCCCTTTGATTATTGGTGTGTAGGTTAATGCTATGGCGATGTTGCTGACGAATGCGCTTGCAAGTCCACTTGACCATAGAGTGATCAGTACAGCTATTAATTGGTTTCCGCCGGAAAAGTTGAAGATCCATCGGGATGTTGAGGTTAACAACCCTGTCTTTTCAACTCCTCCAATTATTAAGAAGAATCCGCCTATAAAAAATATGGTTTCCCAATCCAACCTCTTAAATATCTCTGAGGGGTCTACACCACTTATAGCTAAAGCCAGTATGGCGCACCCTAAAGCGACGGCTTCAGGACCAACATTCCAGACATCATAAATAAAGAAGAGGAATAGGAAGAGTATAAGTATAAATAGTGATTTACGGAATAAACTTCTATCTTTTATCACTTCCCATGGATTGAATTGTGGCGGGTTCTTCTTTTTGCCGAGGCGGGGTTTGAAATAAATGTACAGTATTACGCTTGTGAGGATCCAGAGTATGACTTCGCATAAGGTTAAATAATTTATGAACTCTACGAAGCTGAGTCCTGATGATACAGCTATTATCATATTGCTTATTGAACCTATCATTGTGCTTACGCCCCCAAGGTTAACCATTATGGCTGAAGAGACGAAGTAGGGGGTTGGGTCATAATCCAATATGCGGGCTATAGTTCCAGCTGCGGCTGCTATTAGAAGTATAGCTGTTACGTCGCTGAGGAAGAGCGAGACTATGGCTGCTGTGAAGCATATTGAGAAGAAAAGTTTAGTCGGGTTTCCGCCAGCAAGTTTAATTGTGTAGAGCGATAGAACGTGAAATATGCCACTCTCTTCAGCAACCTCAATAACCACCATCACTCCCACAAGTAAAGCTAGAATCTTAATATCTACGAAGGCTAACGCCTCATTATAGTTGAATAGTCCGTAGCTGAGCCCGAACCATACGGAGAGTAAGCCTCCTGTTAAGGCTGCAACTGAAAGTGTAACTATCTCGGTTGCAGCTAGGAGAATTGTGAAGAGGTATATGAGAATGAAGATTACAGTCGTTGTTTCAATCATTCTTTATTGTGGTCCTCCCTCCCCTCTCTGCCTTTAAGCCATAGAGTGAGTGCTTCAGTCTTCTTCTCAAGAGCTGAATAAAAGATTCTTCCCATATCGTAGAGAAGTATTAAGATTAAAGCTAAAGTTACTAAGCTTGTAGCTGCACTTAACCAATCTCCAATCTCAGATGGTATGGCTGAAAAGAAAGGTAGGGTTGCAGCAGCCAACAATATGACTAGAATTATGTAGAGGAGGTCTCTAGCTGCTCTCTTCAAGGGCTTCTCTTTCTTCTTTATATCTAACCGAGTTAGGAGCATGTCCACTCCTACATCCATGAGGTATAATGCGTCGGGTAATGCCTTAGCTAAAAATATGCCTATAAGGAGCATAATTGTTAATCTCATTAGTTGATCTCCATAGATGTTCAGTCCCGGCACTTCTATTCCTCTGAATGGTAGCGGGACTGCGGGATAAAGGAAGTAGAGTATGATGAGGATTACGGTATTAACTATAAGTCTAGGTACCCTCCTTCTCAGCTCTTCGGAAGGAACGCTCATCTTTTACGCCTCATCTAGGCTCTAATACAAAATATAAGTAAGTTAAAGGTTTCTGTAGCTTCAACTAAAAATTTGGGTTTGGATTGGGATTTAAGTCGCTCCAGAAAAGCTTCATCTCAGTGAGAGCCTAATCTTTGAAGCTACATCATCCAATACCTCTCTAGTCGCTCCCTCCCTCTTATGCATGAGTCTCTTCAAAAATGCTGGGTAGCCATCCTTCATGTATCTCGGAATTATATGAACATGTAAGTGTGGAATAGTCTGTAACGCTGCTCTCCCGTTTGATTGAAGAATGTTTATTCCGTCAGGCCTCAGAGCTTCTTTGACGGCTGAGGAGACATACTTAACTATCCTAAACACATGCGCCAGTAGATCTTCTGGAATTTCATGTATCGTTTCATAATGCTCCTTAGGAACCACCAGTACGTGGCCCCTACTTACGGGCCGTACATCCATGAATGCTAAGACTCTATCATCCTCATAGACAGGGCTATATTCCTTTCTACCTGAAACTATTTCACAGAAAACACAATTATTTACTCCACTAGATTCTTCATCAGTATTATCCATACCCTTTATCTACCTGAAGGTTATATCCGCTTACAGGTTAAGATCTATCGCTTAAGTCACTTCTTCCGTGGCACATAGATTGTTGGTTCTCCACATTTCGGGCATCTTCTCGGGTCAGGTCCAGACTCAACGTTCCATCTATAATTACATTTTAAACAGACCCATTCAACCATTTTGTCATCACCACAGTTAAGATAGATGGGAGATTCATAAACTTAAATGTTACATCAAAATCTTTTTCAACAAATTAGCTTATAACTGAAATCATTCTTCGAGTTACAATTAAATCGTTCCAGCAACAATAATATTTTTGGTGGTTAGGTTGAAGCTTCCTAAAGAGGATTTCTATAAGCTGCTGGTTCGGCCAACAGTTGTAATCTCAACCATATCAAGGAGGGGAATCTCAAATGCTGCTCCCTTCAGCTGGAACTCCCCGGTTGCTATGAAGCCGGTTCCACTATTCGGTTTCTCATCAAATACGCAGCATGATACTTGGAGAAACATCAGGGAGAACGGAGAGTTCGTTGTGAATCTTGTAGGTGAAGATTTCGGACCCTTAATGTCGATTTTGGAGAGGGATTTCCCCTATGAAGTCAGTGAAATTAAAGAGGCTGGCCTTACAGAGGTTGAAGCAAGCAAGGTTAGGCCGCCACGTATAGGGGAGGCCTTCGGTTGGCTTGAGTGTAGAATGACTGATTACTTGAAGCTTTCAGAGAGGAATGTGTGGATAGTTGGTGAGGTTCTGGAGGTTGAGGTGAAGGAAGGAGTGATGAAGGAAGTGGTCGATGTTGAGAAAGTGAAGCCGCTGAACCATATATGGGGTGAAAGCTTCGTTACTCAAATGAAAATAACCAAGTTCCCTAGAGCGTAACGTAACATTCTCCATTTTTCCATATGACTTAAAGAACTCTGAAGCGATAAAGCTCAGTAGCCCAGCTCTTCATTAATAAGTACCACAGTGATATCAGATC
>CAZHYI010000071.1:0-6078 GCA_964536595.1 uncultured Candidatus Bathyarchaeia archaeon | reverse complement strand
AATGGTTATGGACGTCTATGAATCTAGGTGAAACTACTAATCCTTTAGCGTTTATCACTGTCTCTGCATTTTCTGAGGTTAAATGTCCCACATTAACTATCTTCTCATCTCTAACTTCAATGTCTCCCCTAAACCAAGGATTCCCAGCTCCATCAACTACAAATCCATTCTTTATCAAAATGTCGTAACTCAACATTCTCTCCTCCATTTACTTCTTGATTCTTCAGGAATCGAGTATCAATCAGCCTTTATCTATGCGAAGCACTTTTCACTCGGGGATAAATGAATCTCCATATCCAATCAACGAACTCACGGAGATTTTTGGTCTGGACGTAGACCTCACCCGGCCCATAAATCTCAGTGACTAAGCCTTCACCCCCAAGAATAGTGGATTTTAAGCCTCCGAACATCCTAACTTTATAATCGCAAGTGTCGCTGAAGGCTGCGAGATGGAAGTTATCGACGATAAGGCTCTCTCCATAATCAAGTTCATGTTTATCTATGGCTCCAAATGTGTTTATGAATAGGTCTCCTCTTCCCGTAACCTTCAGCATGAATAGGTTCTGACCGAAGAGCCCCTTAGTGAAACCTTGCCATTCAGTATCTAACTCTACATTCATAGTGGAGGCTATATAAGCTGAACTCTGAACTATGTAGCCCTTATCAGAATCAACTTCTAAATGAACTATGTCGCCTAGAGGAGCAGATGCTAAACCGACTTTTCCCGTACCTCCAATAGCGGTATAATCGTTCACAAAGAACGATTCTCCACCTAAAATTGAGACTTTCAAAGCCCCCCATATCCCTCTCTTCTTAATCCGGCTCCTCGTCTTAACCTCAATGTTACTGGTCATGTATGTTAATGCACTAACTTCAGCAGTGATTGTCTGTCCCTCCTCCAATTGAACTTCAAGAAGTGAGTAAGAGGGTCTATACTTTATCTCAAACTTCAGTTCGTCATGCACTATGGATCTCTTAAGGGAGTGACCGCAGTTAGGACAGAAAGCTGAACCCTCAGAAACCTCTACACCGCAATTTACACACTTCAATACTAAAACCTTCCCGAAAACTTACATTGATTTATCTTCTTCAACTTATTTTTATCTTTTGATTCTCTAAGAATGGTGAACGTTAAAGATTTAAGTATAGGACCTGTAGTTAATTGGTGGAGACCTCACGATGTCATCAACAAATGATGAGTATAGCTGGAGACTTTTACGTGTAGATCTCTCCAGAGAAAAGATTAGCGAAGAAGAGATTGAAGGGTCAACCCTTAAGAAATATCTCGGTGGGGCTGGGTTAGGAATAAAGATCTTTTATGATGAAGTTCCACCCAACACAGCTTGGTCAGACCCGAAAAACAGGTTGATTCTTGCTTCAGGACCTCTCGGAGGAACTGTGATAGGTGGGTCGGGAACATTCTGTGTTACAACTAAAGGGCCTTTAACAAACGGTGTAGCTTCAGTTCAAGCTAATGGTTACTTCGGGGCCTTCTTGAGGTTCTGTGGTTATCTCGGAGTCGTAATTCAAGGGGCTTCCAAGGATCCTCTCTATTTATACATCAAGGATGGGGAGGCTGAGTTAAGAGATGCGTCAAAATTAAGTGGTAAGGGAACTTATGAGACAGAAGATGCTATCAGAAATGAGTTAAATAAGAGAGAGGCAACTCAGTGTCGTAAGTATTGGACCTGCAGGGGAGAACCTAGTTAAATTTGCTGGAATATTCTCGGATAAAGGGCATTCAGCTTCCCATAACGGTCCGGGAGCAGTGATGGGTTCTAAAAAGTTGAAAGCCATTGCGGTTGAGAGAGGAAAACGGAGAGTTTTGGTGAAAAATAAGCGATCCCTAAGAGAGGTGGCTAATGAATTCTTAGAGATAGCGAAGAAGAAGAGCTTTTTCAAGTGGGGAACTTTAGCGGTCATATTAATCGCGAATGAGCAAGGATGGCTTCCAATAAAGAACTATACAACTAACATCTGGCATATTGATGAGGAGAAACTCTCAAGGTTTGATGCTGAAGCTATAAGAAAAAGATACTCCCCTAAACCTCACTCCTGCTGGGCCTGTCAACAACAACACTGTGGACTTATAGAGATAAAGGAAGGACCTTACGCTGGGCTTGTAGTTGAGGAACCTGAATATGAACAGTTTGCAGCGTGGGCTCCATTAATCGGTCAAGATGAAGTTGATGGAGTGATCGTTCTAAGTTATGAAACTGATAATCTTGGCTTAGAGAATAATGAGGCGGGCTGGATAATCAGCTGGTTAATGGAGTGTTACGAGAAGGGGATACTGACTAAAGAAGATTTAGATGGCGTAGAGATGAGGTGGGGTGATGTAGAAGCTGTTAGAGCTATGTTAAGGAAGATTGCTCATCGAGAAGGAATAGGTGACTTATTGGCTGAAGGGATACGTATAGCGGCTAATAAGATTGGAGGTAAAGCTCTAGAATGCGCCATCTTCACCCATAAAGGGAATACTCCGAGAGGGCATGATCACAGGACGAGGTGGCATGAACTCTTCGATACATGCGTTTCAGATACAGGAACCATAGAGACACACCTCATTACATTAGGTATGATGCAGTTTGTTCAGGGAGGAGACCCCATAGAGATCTCAACTCAAACAGCTAAAACTAGGTGGGTGATGCCATTTGAAGATTCTTTAGGAACTTGCAGATTCAATACTGGAATGAACGGCGAACTTCTCTCAAAAGCAGTGGCTGCTGTTACTGGATGGGATTTCACTGTTCAAGATGCGAAGATTATCGGTTTCCGAATAGCAAACTTAATGAGAGCCTTTAACATTAGGCATGGACACACACCCGACATGGAGAAACCCTCACTTAGGTATGGATCAACGCCTAAAGATGGACCATTAAAGGGTAAAAGTATTCTCTCTCACTGGGATGAAATGATTGATAACTACTACAAACTTATGGGTTGGGACCGCAAAACAGGTAAGCCCTTACCCGAGACTTTAGAGAGGTTCGGCCTTAAAGATGTCGTGAAGGATCTCTGGTAAGATAGTGATGCTCATCGAGCAATAGAAAAAATGAATAGCTCTTTTTTGGCTCAATAAAATTTTAATTAGAGGTTGTTAAACTCTGAGGGAAGAAAGTGTTATAATTGGCGATTGGAACCGTTCGCTTAAAGCTGTGACTTTCGATTTTGGAGGAACATTAGTCCAGGGAGACCTTGATAAAGAAGCATTTGGGGAGCGACTGTTCAACTATATTCGTAGTTTAGGGGTTTCTGTAAGTGAGAAGCGATTAAGAAGTGCCTCTATCAGTATATTAGAGAAATTAAAGAAGATTAGAAGTTCTAATAAAGAGATTCCACTCGAAGACTTATATGGGATCATGCTAAGAAAGTTGGGTATACCCTCTGAAGAGTCGCTTTTGTCCCACATCCATGAACTTTACATCGACTCTTTTAAGATAGAACTTGTAGAAGGAGTGGAGAACACACTAAAGAGATTAATGAAGAAATATCGCTTAGCAGTGATCTCTAATGCCTCCAGCAATATAGTAAAGTACGCTATAAAGAAGTTCGATCTTCAAAAATATTTTGATGTGGTGACTGTTTCTCGAGATATCGGAATAAGAAAGCCGGATCCAAGAATCTTTGAATATACCCTAAATAAGTTAAATGTTACACCATATGAGGCTGTGCATGTTGGGGACTCCATTGAAAGCGATATTATTGGAGCTAAAAAGATCGGGATGTTTGCAATATGGATTAATAGAGAGGGGTTGGAAGACCCTTCACTATCTGATTACACGATTAAATCCATAACTGATCTTTTAGCTATTCTTCTTTAAGAAACCATCAATCTTATCTTTTTCAAAAACTAAAATAAAATTAGGACGTAAACTCAAATATTTAATCAAGAGGGAGTCGACATTGAATTTCATTAAGGTAGCTGAGCTGTACGAGAAAATCGAGGAGACTACAAAAAGATTGGAGATGACCGATCATTTAGTGAACCTATTTAAAGAGACTCCTCCTTCTCTCATAGATAAAGTTGTTTATCTCACTCAAGGTAAATTATATCCTGATTTCGTTGGTATTGAACTTGGCATGGCTGAAAGAATGGCTATAGATGCTATCTCAAGAGCTACTCTTGTGGCTAAGAGAGAGATAGATAAACTTTATAAGAAGTTTGGAGACCTCGGCGTAACAACTGAGGAGCTTCTCAAAAGAAGATTTCCGCCAGCTAAAGCATTAACAGTTGAGGATGTTTATTCCACGTTCGAGAAAATAGCTCATACATCTGGTAAAGGCTCCGTTGAGGTCAAGGTAAGGCTATTAGCGGAGTTGATAAGAAGGAGTGTACCTAAAGAGGCGAAATACATAGTCAGGATAGTGACTAGACGATTAAGGCTTGGGATTGGAGATATGACTATTCTTGACGCTCTAGCTGTAGCCTTTACTGGCGATAAAGATAATAGACCGAAACTTGAGGAGGCGTATAACCTATCCTCAGATTTAGGATTAGTAGCGAAAACTCTGGCTGAGAAAGGAATGGAGGGAATAGAAAAGTTTGAGATAACACTTGGAAAGCCAGTTAGACCTATGCTGGCTGAGCGTATCTCATCAGCTGAAGAAATACTGGAGCGACTAGGAGGTAAAGGTGCAGCAGAATTCAAGTATGATGGCTTAAGAATTCAAGCACATCTTTCTCCAGAAGCTATATATCTGTTCTCTAGAAGAATGGAGAACATTACTCATCAATTTCCAGATGTTATTGAAGCCTTAAAGGGAAGTTTAAAGGCTGAGAGAGCGGTTGTTGAGGGTGAATGTGTTGCTGTAGACCCGAATACTGGAGATATGTATCCCTTCCAGATGATATCGAGAAGGAGAGGTAGAAAGTATGAAATTGAAAGAATGATGGAGGAGATACCCGTTAATCTCTACCTTTTTGATATTCTCTATTTGGACGGTAAAGATCTAACTAAGAGCTCTTATCTAGAAAGAAGAAAAGCGCTGGAAAGTATAGTTGAAGAGGGGGAGATAATTAAACTTGCTGAATACAAGATAGTTGACGACCCTCAAACATTAGATGAATACATGAAGATTGCTGTTGAAAGAGGATGTGAAGGGCTAATTGTGAAATCGATAGATGAAGATTCCATTTATACTGCTGGAAAGAGAGGGTTCAAATGGTTGAAATATAAACGTGAGTATAAGAGTGAGATGGGCGACACAGTGGATCTGGTAATTGTAGGTGCCTTTGCAGGTAAAGGTAAAAGAGCGGGGACATATGGAGCTTTATTAATGGCGGCATACAACCATGAAGAAGATGTATTTGAAACTCTATGTAAATTGGGAACAGGCTTTACAGATGAGGATCTAGAGCGTTTACCAAAGATTTTGGAACCTTACAAAATAGATAGATGCCACCCAAGAGTCATCTCAAAATTGGATGCTGATGTATGGTTCGTTCCAGCTTTAGTCCTAGAAATTAAAGGAGCAGAATTAACCTTAAGCCCATCACACACGTGTGCCTGGGGAAAAATAGCTGAAAATTCAGGTTTAGCTATAAGGTTTCCTAGATTAGAGAATTGGAGAATGGATAAATCGCCGGAAGATGCTACAACAGTTAAAGAGATAGTTGAGATGTATAAAAGCCAACTGAAACATATATGATTACTTAAGTACCCTTCTTTTTATTATAATGTTTCAACAGAAGGGTGACGCGCGAAAGTGATTGAAAAAATAGAAAAATTAGAGAGTATTCGCAGCGGCATATTAAAAAGTATAATTTACATTGTCATACTAGTAGCTTTATTGTCAATTTTAAACTTCATTTTTGGATGGAAGACGATTGAGGGTATTCCACAACCTCTCCAACCTTACAGTGACATAATAGTGATGATCCAACCATACGTGATTTATATTCAGGCAATTCTCATCTTTGTTTTCGGTTATCTCGCTATTAGAATAATCAGTTCCATGATGTACACTTATGTAAGGAGAATTGCAGATCATCCTACAGCTGCTGCTATACGAACCGTAACTAAAATAGTCGGTCTGGCTATTCTTCTTTCAATGTTGGCTTCTGTATTCAATGTC
>CAZHYI010000070.1:0-6102 GCA_964536595.1 uncultured Candidatus Bathyarchaeia archaeon | reverse complement strand
GTTCGACCGTGAGATAGAGATAGGAATACCCGACAAGAAGGGTAGACTCGAGATATTGCAGATTCATACGAGGAATATGCCTCTGGATGAGGATGTGGATCTTGAGAGGATAGCTGAGATCACGTATGGATATACAGGTGCGGATCTAGCTGCCCTCTGCAAGGAGGCGGCTATGAAGGCTCTTAGGCGGTACCTGCCCCAGATAGACTTGGAGAGGGAGAGGGTTCCGCCAGAGGTCTTGAGGAGCATGGTTGTCAAGAATGAGGATTTCATGAATGCTTACAGGGAGATTGTGCCTACAGCTATGAGGGAAGTGTACATTGAGGCTCCAAATGTCCATTGGGAGGATATAGGTGGGTTGGATGAGGTTAAGCAGAGACTTAGAGAGATGGTTGAGTTGCCCTTAAAGAACCCGGAAAAGTTCAGGAAGGTGGGTATAAAGCCTCCCAGAGGCATACTACTCTATGGCCCTCCAGGATGCGGGAAGACATTGCTGGCTAAGGCTGTAGCAACAGAGAGTGAAGCAAACTTCATCTCAATTAGGGGGCCGGAAGTATTCTCGAAGTGGGTTGGCGAGTCAGAGAGAGCGATAAGGGAGGTCTTCCGGAAAGCAAGAATGGCTGCGCCATCCATAATCTTCATTGATGAGGCGGACTCGATAGCTTCAAAGAGGGAGTTTGGCTTCGGCGACTCAGCTGTATCTGAGAGGGTGATCAGTCAGTTACTCACCGAGATGGACGGGTTAGTAACACTAGAGAATGTTGTTGTTTTAGCAGCGACCAATAAGCCGCATCTACTCGACACCGCATTGCTTAGGCCGGGACGCTTCGACTATTTAGTCTATGTACCGAAGCCGGACCGTGAAGCCAGACTTGCAATATTGAGGGTTCACACGAGAAGTATGGCTCTAGATCGCGATGTGAACCTTGAAGAGTTAAGTGAAAAGACTGAAGGTTTCTCAGGAGCCGACTTGGAGGCCCTGTGTAGGGAGGCTGGACTGAACGCCATAAGGGATGACAGGGAGATTGTTACGGCAGAGGATTTTGAGGAGGCTCTTCAAAGGGTTAAGCCTAGCATAACACCTCAGATGGAGGAGCGATATAGGCGGTTCCAGGAGGAGAGGGAGTAAGAATAATAAACTTCCTTAAAACGAATGATTGGTGAAGAAGCAATTGTCTTCAGTGTTCATATTCGGGCTCTTCCCAGACTCTTCAGGAAAAACAGTCATATCTACAGCTCTATCTAGGGAGCTACTGAACCGTGGAGTAAAAGTGGGCGTTTTTAAACCTCGTTCAGGGCATAATCTCTGGTACCAGTACGAAGTTTTCCTTAAATGCAAGAGTGAGGGGAGGCTCTTCTGTGAAGATATAGTAAAGCTTAAGGAAGCCTCGGAATGTCAACTCCCATATGAGGTTCTGAATCCTGTTGATGCTTTATTGGCGCCGCTCAATACTAAACTATTTATCGAGAGGGGACTGACTGATCGTATGTACATTCTTGAGGAGGAACTTCACACACACCTAATAATTGAGAGATACACAACTTTGGGGGATTATGGAAAAATTAGGAACGTTCTTCTCTTGAATGAGAGGAGCTTGAAGAGCGGATCTCTCTTAGTGGATTGTGAGTATGTTAATAGGATGTTGATGAAGGCTGAGCGGATAATAACTATTCATACTGCTGAGGAATGGGCGGCGCTATTCAATAAGCTGGCTTCTCAGTCTATATGCAGCTGCTACAGGAAAGTTAAGGATGAGTATGAAGCCGTTGTGATTGAGGGATATAATGACGCTGTGGCTCCGGAAAGACAGATACTTAATGATATAGATATTGCTGTGGGTATCGCTCCCGGAATATTAGTGATTTATGATGCGGATGATTTTAGAAGAGTATTGGATGTTATGAGGAGGCTTGGGAGAGACCCCCGAACATTGAGATCTAAAGAGGTAATCAAGTACTTGAAGAGGCGTAGAATATTGAGGGTTCCGCCTGTTCCTCACTTCTTACTCCGGAATTACGATTTACTTTGCGAAAGGCTTGGGGCGGCTCTCGATCCTATAGTGTCAGAGATTAGGGTGTAGCAGTAAGCTCCACCCAATATTTTCATGTTAAGGCATACAGAATCATCAATGCGTAAACCTTGGCAGCCTTTACTGTTTCGTCTATACTTACCCATTCATTGGCTGAGTGAGCCTGCTCTATACCTCCAGGACCAAGAACAACGGTTGGGATCCCGCATTTAGTAATTAGTGTTGCAGCGTCAGTCCAGTAGGGTGCTCCCCAAACCTCTATAGGCTTCTTTAGAACGTACTCAAGCGCCCTCCTAGCGATGCCTACTATAGGTTCATCTTTAGAAATCAGGACCGCTGAGTCGCCGAAGCTTGTGAATTCAGCCTCAAATTGAGGATCCTCATCCTTCAGTCTACTCAGCAACTTCTCAATTTGGTTTTTAACGTATTCAGGTGTATATTTGGGTGTGAGTCGGAAGTTATACTCTATGGTACAGTAGTCTGGAACCCAAGTGTACCATCTACCTCCCTGAATGGTTCCGATGCTCACGGTGCTGCGACCGAAAAGTGGATCCTCATCTTTAAGAAAAGGCATATTCCTTAAGCCTTCAATAACCTTCATCATCTTGTAGATGGCGTTCACTCCCTTCTCTGGGATGCTGCTGTGGGTAGCTACACCTTTAGTCGTTATTTTGCCGCTGTAACCGCCCTTGTGGCCTATCGCTAACCTGAGATTAGAGATCTCTGCACATACGCCCATATCAGCCTTAATGTTTGATTCAGCCAACGCCTTTATCCCTTTAGAGTCTAGCTCCTCCCCAACAGTGAAGGCTATGATCGCTTCACCCTTAAGCTTGACCCCGCTTTCCCTTACAGCTTTAAAGGCGCTCATTATAGCTGCCAGCCCAGCCTTCATGTCTGCTGAGCCTCTACCATACACTCTACCGTCCTTCAGTTCCGCGGAGAAGGGATCGATAGTCATTCCTTCAGTCTTCTGCGTATCTATATGCCCATTGAACAGTATGGAGGGCCCCTCACCTTCACCCTTCAGTCTACATATCACGTTGAACCTATCCTTCTCCACACTCTGCCTTTCAGGCTGAAAACCCCACTCCTGAAGCTTACTGACTATGAACTCTCCAATCTCCTTCTCGTGTAGACTTACGCTTGGTATCCTCACTAGGCTCCTCAATAGTTCTATAACTTCTGAATCATCTATTCTTCTCAAAACAGCGTCTTCCAAACTCAACTGTAACACCACTAGAGAGAATCTTTATGTTTTAAGGGAAAAATCTTGTGGTTAAGCAGCCACTTCATTCCCCAATAATCTGTAGGATAAGTCTTCTACTTCTACTTCGAATATCCAACTCAACAAAAACTATCTGCTGCCAAGTCCCAAGCATTAATCTCCCATCAATAAAGGGCACGGTTAGGCTGGGCCCGATAAGTGAAGCCCTCACATGCGAGTGACCGTTACCGTCATGCCATCTCTTCTCATGCTCATAAGGAATATTTCTCGGAGCTATGCGTTCAAGTATGTTCGGAAGATCCTTTAGCAATCCAGGCTCATACTCAATAGTCGTTAAGGCTCCTGTCGAGCCCGGAACAAAGACTGTTACAACACCATTTTTAAGCCCACTCTCAACCACAGCCTTAGATACAGCATCCGTAATGTCTAGAATGTCTCCCTCTCCTCTAGTATTAAGTGAAAGATACTTCGTTACTACAGCCAACTTAACTTCACCCCTTAAACAAAAAAAGAAGCGTTTCTTTATTTGAGAATTTTTATTATTATGGCTGAAGCAGCGATCCCAAGATTAATTAACTTGCCGAGTAAAGATCGTGGGAGTGTGATGGAGTGACTTGCGTTGAGAGTAAAGCATACAGAGACAATTGATATTTCGATTCCGCTGGATAGACCATTAAGATTCGTGGCTAGAGTTGTTAAGGAGAGGTAATTCACAATAGTTAAAGTCTTAACGGATAATGGACTAGATGGTTTAGGCGTATAAGCAATCTGTGACGCACAAGCAGCCTCCTTCATCATGAGAAATAAGCTGGCTAAGCATGTTATCGGGAGACCCCTCTAAATTACGAGAGGATCTGACATAAGATGTATAGAAATAGGCAGGGAGAGGCTGTACGAGCCACAAGCGCCGTAGACATCGCGATCTGGGATATTATCGGTAAGGCTCTAGATAAGCCAATATACCGACTTCTAGGAAGCTTCAGAAGTACCGTTCCAGCATATGCGAGTGGAAGGCACTACCGTGAAGATGAAGGTGTGAAGGAACCTGTTGAGGAGATATGCAGTTATGTTGAGATGAGCTTCAAGGCGGTTAAGATGAAGGTTAACGCCTTACCTCCAAAATCACAGTTACCCATCAATTATATACTAAAGAATATTAAAAGTTGCGGAGCTATATTTCAGCGTCCCTTATTCCTTCCTCTGAGATTATGAATCTAGCCTCTAACTCCGGAAGGTAGGGGGAGTCTATCACTTTAGCTAACCTCGTGTTATTCTTGCTTTTCCGTATGTACACTCGGTGGGTGCAGGCGTGAGCCATCACGTTCCCTCCGGCTGGACGGTTAGGGTCACCGAAGAAGGCTGTAGGATTAGCTTGAACCTGGTTAGTAACTATAACGGCTAGATTGTATATTTCAGCTAGGCGGAGCAACTTGTGGAGGCACTCATTAAGCTTCTGCTGTCTCTCTGAAAGGTTCTCCCTACCGATATATTCGCCTCTGAAGTGGCTTATTATGGAGTCTACTACGACAAGCTTAACGTTCTCCCTTGGGCATAACTCGAAGAGGTGATCTACAAGCAGAAGTTGATGGTCACTGTTGTAGGCTCTAGAGACTATTATATTGTCAAGAACAACCTGCGGATTCAGACCCATAGCTGAAGAGATCTGATAAATTCGTTCGGGACTGAAGGTTCCTTCAGTATCTATGTAGAGCGCCTTACCCCCAAGCCCACCCTCCTCTCTAGGCAGCTGAGCCATAACTGTAAGCTTAAAGCATATCTGCGTCTTACCGACACCATATTCACCTATAAATTCAGTTATAGCTTGAGTCTCAACCCCTCCACCCAAGATCCTGTCAAGCTCCTTAGAGCCTGTGGAGCATCTAGCCATACTCTGCCTTCGCTCCCAAACCTCCCTTGCCGTTTTGAAGTTTAATCCTATACGGTTCCTAGCTACCTCACTCAGCTTAACCGCTGTGTCGTAACCTAACCCACACTTAGCAATCAACTCCCTAATTGGAGTAACAGCTACAGCCTCAAGAGTAGTGAATCCCGCTCTTCTTAACCGTTCAGCTGTTGCTGGCCCAACACCCTTAATCTCTTCAAGCTCATAACTCAACCTAACCACCCAAAAAATTGTTTAGTCCCACTCAAGATCCTTCTTAACTATCTCGCTCCAACATGACCTGCATATGGGGAGTCTACGCCCATCATAGTAGATGTAAAGGAGAATATCTGAGTTGTAGCACTTACCATTCCAAGGGTTCATGCAGTGCTCCATCTCCCCATTATTGCCGCCAAGAAGCCTTCTTGACCGTTTCCTCCTCATTGATAGATTCCCCATTCTCCCTATCTCTCAATGTAGTATTTAAGTGATGGAGCCTTTTATTTGAAGGGGGGGAGGGGAAATTGAAAGTATTTTTCAGTGAGTTATTACGAAATGATTAAGAAAAAGTGAGGTGAGTATGTTTGGGTTTCATAGAGGTTTATGAGCCGTTCTGGTATGGAGGCGAACTCCTTAAGCTGGAGATTCCTGAAGAGTGGGATCTGGTTGAGTGTAGGATGAAGGGCCACGATGAACCTCCCCTCTCTAAGAGTGAGATTGAGGAATCCTTCAAGAATCCTGTAGGGAGCATCGAGATACGTGAGTTGGCTAAAGGTAAGAAAGATGCCGTCATAGTCTTTGATGATATGACTAGGGGAACCAGAATCTACGAATTCATACCTTACGTTGTGAATGAGATCGTTGAGGGCGGAGTGTCTCCTTCACACATCAGATTCGTTATGGCTCTAGGTGTACATGGAGCTCGCACAAGAATAGACTTCTCGAAGAAGCTGGGTGAAGAA
>CAZHYI010000069.1:0-6102 GCA_964536595.1 uncultured Candidatus Bathyarchaeia archaeon | reverse complement strand
TTCTTCCAATTCTCCTGAGACCTTCATAGAGTGGTAAGCCGCTGGAGACCATAACGGCTAGGTATGAAGCTACATAGGGTAATTCAAGCTCGAAGTTGTAAAGTTTGTTTTTCGCAATAAGAAGGGGGATGAAGATGCCTATTAGAATACTTAACAGTGGAGATGTGAGAAGTAAAATTATGAGCGGTGTTGGAAGGAATGAGAGCTTATATAAGAGGAGGAATAGGGGTTGAGGAAGATTGAGTTGGAGGCTAACTGTTAAGATTAGTAGAGCGGTGAGAGAGGCAGGTATGATCATGAGTATGGATATGAAAACGATGATGGACGCGTATACTGAAGGATGCATATCTAAGCCTGAAAGATAGAGCCATCTATCAAGCCAAGTGAATGTCGAAGCTAATCTTTCTCCGATGGAACCGAAATGATTATAGCAGAAGTTCTTAAAGCTCATATCTTCACCCCCTATCGAGGCATGGGAAGAGGCGTCTCCAATTTAATCTGCCCTTTATAGTATGCCCTTACAGCTTCAGCGACTTCCCTATGTGATCTTATTCCCTTCTCGAGCAGAAGCCTTAGGTATCTTGCTCTTTCTTCCAGCTCTAGTAGTGCATCGTCTAAAGTTAAACCTAGTCTATGGCTTATCTTCTTCAGTAAGACGCTTTTTCTAAAGTCACTATGAAATCTGTCCTCATTTGGCAGCCATTCAGCTATAACGTGACTATTTCCATCATCATCTAACTCCCATATCGTTCTAATTCTTCTCAGAGTTTTACGATCTTTATTCTTGGTCATAGTGATTCGCTCTAAATGAAGCCAAGCATTCATAAGCGACAAATATACATTGGATATGTTCATGGGTGGTGAATTCAGCCTTTTAATGGCATTCTCTAAAGTGTCAGCATGCATAGTTGACATGCCACCATGCCCTGTTGCCAATGCTTGGAATAACACGTAAGCTTCTTCTCCTCTAATCTCCCCTACTATCAAGTAGTCAGGTCTATATCGTAGTGAAGTTTTAACTAAATCGAATAGACTGACAGATTTAGCTCTGGCATCTGCAAACATCAACTCCTCTCTGCTCGTGAAGGAAACCCAGTTTTCATGAGGTATATTTATCTCAGCAGTCTCTTCCACAGTCACGATCTTAACTTCAGGCCGTATCAGACTGAGAATCGCATTAAGCATTGTGGTTTTACCAGCGCCTGTGCCTCCTAAAACCATAATGCTCATTTTGTTTTCTACCAACATCCACAAATAGGCAGCGATCTTCTCATCTATAGTGCCCATAGAGATCAAATCCAGTATAGAGAAGGGTTTCTCTCTGAACTTTCTTATACAGAAGGAACTCCCGAAGCTCGATACTTCACGCATGAATGTGGCTGCAAGTCTATGCTTACCCGGTAAAGTAGCATCAAGAATTGGATGAGCACTTGAAATATGTTTACCGGACATGTGAGCCAGTTTTATGATGAAGTCATCAAGAGCCTCCTCGCTTACAAACATCAAGTTAGTTGGTAAACTCTCAAAGTATCTATGATAAATGTATACAGGTACTCCGACACCATTACAAGAAATATCTTCAATGTTTGGATCTAGCATCAATGGGTGTATATGACTGAAGCCAGCAAGCTCCCTAACGATGTAATATAGGATTTTACGTTTGGAAACATCCGAAGCTGGACGCAACCTTTTGTAACGCTGCATAAAGGCATTAGCTTCCAACATAACGTAGTGCTCCCTATCCACATCATGCTTCGGGGGATTCATCTCTTTCTCCATGAACGACAAAAGCCTCTCAAGTATACGTCTCTCATTAACATCCAGAGGTTCCTCTAAAACATAATATCTAATTTGACCAGGATTCTCTTCAGCAATAACAACCTTCGCATAGGGCTCATAAACCCAATACTCATCAATAATTCGGCAATCTTCTGGTAAAGGCAGAAACTTTACTCTTTCCTCTACAGTATCCTCCATGGATTTGTCTGTAACGCCTCTCCATTTCTTAAATATCCATGAGAGGTTCATCATGTATCTCTCCTTAACTGCTTTAGTTATAACCAAAAAAATGGGGGGAACTGAACAGCTCAACGGAGGAACTCTTTATGTTACGGTAAAGTCACTATCTTTGGGTAGTCTTTACCAGCGGAGGTGTGTAACTTTATCTCCAAGCTTAAGCCAGCAACAGCGGTGCTGCTACCCATTGTTGCTTGGTTCGGTAATGTTATTCCGATGTAGGTTGAGGATCCACTGTTTAGAGGAATCGATACTGACACTGAGCTGGTGGAGTTCCCGAAAGTCAATCCATCAAGCGTGCTGCTCGTATCATAGTTGGCATAGGTGTTGGTTCCACTCTTTACATCTGATATCGTTACTCCATTCAAGAATATGTCATCAATAGTGGCGTCCGCTGAACCAGTATTCTTCACTTTCAGCGTTATCTTCCAGTAGTTGTGCGTTGAATCCCACTGTACGTTAGCGTAGGATATCTCGATCTTCTCGAATCTCGTGTAAAGTCCTGCGATGCCTCCCATCCAATATGATATGGCGACCGCTATCGTTATAGTAACCGCTACGATTATCACTGTAGCAAGCACTGGGCTTATTCCCTTCTTACCTAACCTAATAACCCTCATTTTGTTACATACCTCCCCTCAACATTTTTTGTTCATTTGTAATAAACAAAAAATCTTAGATAATTGTTTATTTGTAACATTTGAACAAACAAAAATTATAAAAACCTTTTTTATAAAAATAAAGATTGAAAATGAAAGAAGTAATTGAGGCTCTCACGAAGTACGGGCTGAATGAGCTTGAAGCCAAGACATATGTAACCCTCGTTTTGGAAGGGCCTTGTACAGCTAGTACGCTTGCTAAAATGGTAGACATAAATCGGGTGAAAGCTTATAGAGTTCTTAAGAGACTTCAGGACCGTGGATTAGTTGAGGCGATTCTCGAAAGACCATTAAAGTTTTTGGCTATACCACCACCAAAAGCTTTAGACCTTCTAATCGATAATCTTAAAAAAAGCGTTTCTGAAGCGGAAGCAAAAAGAGACTTCATAGTTGGAGAACTCTCCCATCCAAGAGCGATCAATAAGTTCGAGACGCCTAAGTTTAATCTCATCATAGGCCGCAGACCTGTAACATCATTCATAGCTAAAATTATCAAAGAAGCAAAGGAGAAGATCTGTGTTATGACAACAAAGAACGATCTTCAACGACTCTCATTTCTCGGATTAGATGAAGACTTAAAAAAACTGGCAAAGAAGGGAGTCCGCATACAGATCTTAACCAATGTAGATGAGGGAGGAATCAGAGTGGCTAAGGAGTACTCGAGATTCGCTGAAGTGAGACATACCGAGGATGTCGGCATCTCTAGACTTGTGATAGTGGATGAGAAACAAGTCTTAAATTCTGTATTTCTAGATGATTCAATGCGTCTAGACACAGAACGAGATGGATGTTTCTGGACGGATTCCAAGGATTACGCAAACATAATGGGAGGTCTCTTTAGAGAAAAATGGAAAGACGCTTTAGATCTAGATGTGGCCGTAGAGCACATCAAACTTGGTAAGGCTGTTGAGAACATTAAGCTAATTCGGGATGTAGATGAATACCTAAATCTATGGTTTCAAACTGCTAGTTTAACATCATCTGAGCTTTGTCTCTTAGCAGAGCATCTAAAACCACCAGTGGTTCATCATGAAATTATGGAATTGATTAGGAAGTTGTCGATGAGAGGTGTGAAAATAAAAATTTTAACACCTATAACAGAAGAGAACCTAGAAGAGATCGAAACCTTCTTTCCTTACGCTGAAGTTAGACATATAAATGCACGAGAGAAGTTCAGCTTCCTACTTGTAGATCAAGAAAAAATATTGCTGAGACTCGCATCAAATTTCTCAAGTGAAGGAATAAAACTTAAACAGGGAATTTGGTCAAACAATAAGACATTCATAAATGTATTAAACCAAGTCTTCAATGAGTTTTGGAATAAAGCCGTAAATTTTGAAGTTAGAAAAGAAGAGATAAAGAGAAGAAGGCTTTTAGGAGAAGCTTTAGAGAAACTTAAAGATGAACTTAGCGAGAAGGGGATGATGATGAAGGTTTATGGTGAGCTTACAGGTTTAACAGGAATACACCATAAATTTACTTTCATAATTAGCCATAGGGATGGACTTATAGAGCCAACTGTAGGTTGGGCTATACTCACAGACAATGAGGAAAGCAGACTCCAAGAGATAATAAAGTTTTACGCAGTAACCTTAGATGTTAAATGCGGATCAAAGCTTCTATTAGTTCTAGGTAGACCAGTGAATGAGCAAGAACACAATCTAGCAAAATCTTATAATATAGAAATAATTGAGGGGAATACACAAAATGAATTAGTGACTGGAGTTATTTCAAAACTCTAAAGATTAAGGAGCAATTTTAAAAGTAGAAATTGAATTAGAGTTAAGAACTAATAATGAAATTCTTATAATTTGGTTCATATTTTTATTTATGTCAATTATTTAAGCGTGAGGTGTAAGCATGAAGGCATTTGAATCGATACCGACACCCCTTAAAGAAAGATCCGAAAGTAAAGGAATTGAGAATGGCATAACCATGGTTATTGATGAAGGAATCGGATATAGAGAAGCACAAGATCTAGTAGAGTTAGCAGCTGACTATATAGATATAATCAAAATAGCCTTTGCCACTGCAAGATTATATGATAATGAATTATTGAGAAGAAAGGTAGAGCTGTATAGAAAGAATGGAATAGATGTTATGCCGGGTGGGACATTCTTCGAGATAGCTGTATTCCAGAATAAGCTGGATGAGTTTCTAAATGAAGCGAAAAATTTAGGGTTCTCAATGATAGAGATTTCGGATGGAACTATAGATATGAGTGATGAGGAAAGGTTAGAGGCAATAAATAAGGTGAAAGACAGAGGCTTTAAGATTATAGCTGAAGTAGGCAAGAAGATGAGAGATAGAGATCTAAGCGGCAAGGAGTATGCAGAGGGAATATTAAGAGACATAAAGAGTGGAGTGGGGCTAGTAATTGTTGAAGCTAGGGCTTCTGGGAGAGGCATAGGAATATGGGATGAGAAGGGTAATCCTAGAGAGGAAAAGCTAAATTTAATAGTTGAGAATATTGATGTGAGGCACCTTCTCTTTGAAGCACCTAACAAGAACCAACAGGTTTACTTGATAAAACGTTTTGGGCCTACAGTGAATTTAGGGAATATAAAGCCGAAGGAAATTTTGGCGGTGGAATCATTGAGGCGTGGACTGAGAGGAGACACATTCCTCATGGCATACAAGCAACATTAAAAAATTAAAATCTCCTCTAAAATTTTTGTTAGGTCACGATAATAAGAAGATAAATAGAAATTTCACATTTCAGAAGAGGTTCTTTTAGTTGAAAATTTAAACACATCGTTGCGGAAACTGAAGCGTATATTCAGATAAATATAAATTATGTAGATGAGCTTCTTTTAATCTTTGGAGAGGACTCTTGAAAGCTGTGATCTTGGCCGCTGGTTTGGGTACTAGACTGCTTACAACAACTAAGAGCGTTCCTAAGGAGATGTTCCCAGTTTTCTGTAAAGGGGAGAGTGGTGAATTAATCACTAAGCCCTTCATACAGCTAGTTTTTGAAACCCTTTACGATGCAGGTTTTAGAGATTTTATTTTTGTAGTTGGGAAGGGGAAGAACGCTATAAGAGAGCACTTCACACCTGACCAGAGCTTCATTAATCTTTTGAGGTATCATGGAAAGGAAGATATGGCTTTAGAACTTGAAAAGTTCTATGAGAAGGTGGAGGAATCCACCTTAATTTTTGTTACTCAGAGAGAACCGTTAGGTACAGGAGACGCAGTACTTAATGTGAAGAAATTGACTGGTCAGGAACCATTCTTAGTACATTTTGGCGACGATCTTTTGATTCCTCTGAGAGGAGGGAATCCTCTATTGAGACTTAAGGTGTTATTTAATGATATGGATGCTGAGGCCGCCGTAACCATAATGGAAGTGGATGAACCTTCCAAGTATGGTATAGCCTTCTGTGAAAAAATTAAAGATGAGATTTATAGAATATATAGAATCGAA
>CAZHYI010000068.1:0-6137 GCA_964536595.1 uncultured Candidatus Bathyarchaeia archaeon | reverse complement strand
CCACCAAAAATGCTTCCTCCATAGAATTAATGATTAGGGGCGCTATATACTTAAAAGTTATATTTTCCAAGGGAAGAGTTGTACAATTAAGTTTATAATCATCTTCTACAATCTCATTCTTGAGGTTATTAGCATGGAAGCGCCGCAGCAACAACAATTCATTCCTGGAGCAACAACTGTGGGAGTAATTTGTCCTGAAGGAGTGATATTGGCTTCTGAAAAGAGAGTGTCCTATGGTTCCTTCGTCATGAGCAGATCCGGAAAGAAGGTGTTTAAGATAACCGATAATATAGGAGCTGCATGCGCTGGCTTAGTAGCTGACATGCAGATACTTGTTAGGGAGGTAGGCGCCTACTCCAAGCTATTCTATCTTGAGGCTGGAAGACCCATTTCAGTTAGAGCTGTAGCAAAGATCATGTCCAACCTACTTTTTGGACGAAGACTGTTCCCCTACATCACACAGACAATAATTGGCGGGGTGGATGATGAAGGACCTAAAATATACATACTGGACATCTTAGGTTCCTTAATACCTGATAAGTACGCGGCTGTGGGATCCGGAGCTGAGATAGCTGTCGGCGTTTTGGAGGAGAGTTATAGAGACGATCTCAGCCTAAATGAAGCTAAAGATTTAGTTATAAGATCGATAAAGTCAGCCATCTCAAGGGACGCTATAAGCGGGGACGGAGTGGACATGCTAATAATAACTAAAGATGGAATGAAAGAAGAATCAATAAAGTTTTAACCCTACATTAATCTTTAAATTTTTGTTGACGCATAAGATTAATTTTGGCAAGAAAGGTTTATTAGAAAGTTTATTAGTAGTGGAGTGTTGAGTATTACCACTACGTAAAGTAAAGGTTTGGTTATGTATTTAAAGTCCTATCTAAATATGGAATGGTTCACGTTCCCGAAATATATAGAGGAGTTGTTTAAATGGTAAAAAAGATTGAGCAGGATGCTGATACGATCTTACTTAAAGCATTCCTTGAAAAGAACGGTTTAGTCAGGCAACACCTCGACTCCTACAACGAGTTCGTTAGTAAAGGTTTACAGAAGATTGTTGATGAAGTATCTGAGATTGAGCTGGACACTGAAGTTCCATTCAAAATTAAGTTTGGAAGAATACTAATCTTAAAGGTGACTGACTCAAGAAAAATAACGGAGCCCTACACCACCGAAGCAGATGGAACGCCTCATGAGATATATCCGGCTGAAGCAAGATTCAGAGATTTATCTTATGTGGTTCCCCTATCTCTTGAGGTAACTCCAGTAATTAATGGTAGGGAGCAGGAGACAGAGGTAGTGTATATAGGCGACTTGCCTGTAATGTTGAAGTCTAACCTTTGTCCCCTCTCCAGGTTAACTTGTAAAGAACTGATTATGCATGGCGAAGATCCTAATGATCCTGGAGGCTACTTCATAATCAATGGTTCTGAAAGAGTAATAGTTGCTATGGAAGATTTAGCTCCAAACCGGATAATAGTTGAGGTTGATACGAGAGGAGCGAACCCGATCTATCAAGCTAAAATATTCTCCACAACAGTCGGGTTCAGAGCTAGAATTGAGATGAGGATGAAGAGTGACGGCGCCATCTATCTCTCCATACCAGGAGTCCCCTCAGAAATACCCTTCGTAATCGTTATGAGAGCATTGGGTCTAGAATCAGACAGGGAGATAGCTGAGGCAGTATCATTTGATGAGGAGATACAGAATGAGCTGAACGGGTCCTTTGAGAAGGCCGTAGACATCCTAACAATTGATGAGGCCATAATGTATATAGGTAATAGGGTTGCTCATGGACAGATAGAGCACTATAGAAGGCTAAGAGCTGAGAACGTCTTAGATAATAATCTCCTTCCCCATATAGGTAGAGATAAAACTCACCGAATCGAGAAGGCCCTATTTTTAGGGGAGATGGCCCGAAGGCTGATTGAACTCAAGTTAGGTAGAAGAGCCCCAGATGATAAGGATCACTTTAAGAATAAACGTTTAAGACTGGCTGGCCCATTACTCGCTGACCTGGTGAGGGTGGCGTTCAGGAATCTATGTAGAGATATGAAGTATCAGCTTGAAAGGATGGGGTTGAAGAGGCATAGCTTCCTAATCTCCGCTGCTGTGAGACCTAGCATACTGACAGAGAGATTGCAGCATGCACTCGCCACTGGTAATTGGGGAAGAGGCAGAGTTGGAGTAACTCAGCTTCTTGATAGAACCAACATTATATCAACCTTCAGCCATCTGAGAAGGTTGCAGTCACCTCTAAGTAGAAGTCAACCGAACTTTGAAGCTAGAGACCTCCACCCAACCCATTGGGGGAGATTATGCCCCAACGAGACGCCTGAAGGCTCTAACTGTGGATTAGTAAAGAATCTGGCACTCTCAGCCAGCATTTCAGTTGAAGCTGACACTGAAGAGGTGCTTAGAAAAATCTCTGAGCTAGGCATGATTCCGCTTAGAGACGCTCCTAAATCCGTAGTCTTAAATGGAGCTAAAATCTTTATAGACGGTAAGCCTGTCGGTTATCACTTGAACCCTGAAGAGTTCGTGAATGAATTCAGGGAACTGCGTAGGAAAGGTGAAATATCATTTGAAGCTAATATTGCGTACTTCCCCACCGAAGAGGGGGCTGGGGAGATTTATATAAACTGTGATGAGGGGCGTGTTAGGAGGCCTCTGATAGTAGTTAAGGACGGCGTTCCACTACTGCAGCCTGAACATATAGAGAAGCTGAAGTCTGGAGAGTGGGAATGGAAAGACCTTGTCGAGAGAGGAATTATTGAGTATCTTGATGCTGAGGAGGAAGAGAATGCCCTAATAGCTTTAGATCCGAATGAATTAACCTCCGAGCATACGCATCTTGAGATGGCGACCTACTCAATTTTGGGTATCTGCGCATCCCTTATACCGTATGCTGAGCATAATCAATCTCCAAGAAACACTTATGAATCAGCGATGGCTAAGCAGGCACTGGGAGTAAGCTTCATCAATTCCATGTTTAGAGTGGATTCAAGATCGCATATGCTTCATTACCCACAGAAACCATTAGTTACTACAAAACCCTTGGATCTCATAGGCTTTAATGATAGACCTGCAGGGCAGAACTGTGTAGTCGCTGTTCTTTCCTTCGAAGGGTACAATATGGAAGACGCCATCATATTTAATAAGGCGTCTATAGAGAGGGGTTTAGCTAGATCCACCTTCTATAGACTCTACGAGGCGGAAGGCAGACATTATCTGGGAGGACTCAGAGATAAGTTTGTGATTCCTAAGCCTGGTATAAGGGGATATAGAGGAGAACAGTATTATAGGCTTCTAGAACCTGACGGCGTTATAGGTTTAGAGGCGAAAGTTAAGGGTGGAGACGTTCTAATCGGAAGAACCAGTCCACCTAGATTCCTTGAAGAGTATAAGGAATTTGAAGTTAGAGGCTTATCTATGAGAGATACGTCGGTGGATACTCGTCCCTCAGAGACAGGAATTGTGGACGCTGTCTATATTACAGAGAGCAGTGAAGGTAGTAAACTTATAAAGGTTATAGTGAGGGATCAAAGGATTCCTGAGCTTGGAGATAAATTTGCATCGCGACATGGACAGAAAGGCGTTATCGGAATGATTGTTCCGCAGCAGGATATGCCCTTCTCCGTGAAGGGTATAGTCCCCGACATAATAATTAATCCTCATGCAATCCCCTCAAGAATGACTATTGGGCAATTCTTAGAGTCGATGGGAGGCAAAGTAGCTGCTGCACGAGGCTATCCAGTTGATGGAACAACATTCAAGAATGAAGGACCTGAACGCCTAAAGAAAGAATTGATTAGGTTAGGCTTCAGCCAGACTGGAAGAGAAGTCTTCTACAATGGAGTAACGGGTGAAAAGTTCGTTGCAGACGTATTCGTTGGAGTAGTCTACTACCAGAAGCTACACCACATGGTTGCTGACAAGATTCATGCTAGAGCAAGAGGGCAGGTTCAAATGTTGACTAGACAACCAACTGAGGGTAGAGCTAGAGGTGGTGGATTAAGGTTCGGAGAGATGGAGAGAGACTGCCTCATAGGTCATGGAGCAGCTATGCTTCTCCGTGACAGATTGCTTGAAGAATCTGATAAATACACTCTTTATGTATGTGAAAGGTGCGGATACATAGCATATTACGACATTAAACAACGCAGATATGTATGTAGAATCTGTGAAGACAAGGCTCAGATCTCCCCGGTAACAGTCTCTTACGCCTTCAAACTTCTCTTACAAGAAATGATGAGTCTTTGTTTAGCTCCTAAATTATCTTTGAAGGAGAAAGCATAAAATGATGAGTGAATTTGAAGTTAATAAAGCACTGGATAAGATAACTTTCGGCATACTGTCCCCCCAAGAGATAAGAAAACTATCGGTGGTTGAGATTCAGACGGCAGACACCTATGATGAGGACGGGGCAGCTATACCTTCAGGACTCATGGATGGAAGACTAGGCACCCTTGAACCTAGACAGCGATGCGCAACCTGCGGAAACACGGCTATAAAATGTCCCGGTCATTTTGGCCATATAGAGCTTGCTGTTCCAGTCATTCATGTGGAGTTTACACGTATAATACATGACTTGCTGGAGGCTACATGTAGGAACTGCGGGAGGATTCGTCTCTCTGAAAAGAAGATAAAGGCTGCAAAGAAGAGAATAGAGCGTGCTCTTGAACTGTTGGATGATGTTCCAGAAGAGGTGTACCATAAAATTTTACTTGAAAGTAAAAAAGCTAAAGAGTGCCCTCACTGCGGTGCGGAGCAATTCAAAATAGAGTTCCATAAGCCCACAACATTCTATGAAGTGACTAAGAGGGAGGGGGCGCAGAGACTTACGCCAAGCATGATAAGAGAGAGAATGGAAAGGATACCTGATGAGGATTTAAGGCTTTTAGGCTTCGATCCTGAGAAGGCTAGGCCGGAATGGATGATACTGCAGGTGTTACCTGTTCCTCCAGTTTATGTCCGTCCCTCCATAACGTTAGAGTCAGGAATAAGATCTGAAGATGACTTAACACATAAACTTGTTGATATTGTAAGGATAAATCAACGTTTAAAGGAGAATATGGATGCGGGTGCGCCAACCCTCATTATTCAGGACCTCTCAGAACTTCTTCAATACCACGTCACCACATACTTCAATAATGAGGCTTCAGGAATCCCGCCGGCTCGACATAGATCTGGAAGAGCACTTAAAACTCTATCTCAAAGATTGAAGGGTAAGGAAGGGAGATTCAGAAGTAATCTTTCCGGTAAAAGAGTAGATTTCTCAGCTAGAACTGTCATATCTCCCGATCCGAATTTAGACATTAATGAGGTGGGAGTTCCCCTAGAGGTAGCTATGAAACTGACTATACCGGAAAAGGTAACTGAGTGGAATGTTGATGAGTTAAGGAAATACGTGATTAACGGTCCAGATAAGTATCCTGGAGCACTATATGCAATTAGGCCTGATGGAAAAAGAATTAGGCTTGAGTTTGTTAGTGATCGGGAGAAGGTGGCTGAGGCTTTAGAGCCGGGTTTTGTGGTTGAGCGGCACCTAAAAGATGGAGATATTGCAATCTTCAATAGGCAACCTTCACTTCATAGAATGTCGATTATGGCTCACTATGTGAAGGTACTTCCCTACAAGACATTTAGGCTACACCTAGCTGTATGTCCACCATACAACGCTGACTTTGATGGAGATGAAATGAACCTCCACATACCACAAAGTGAAGAAGCACAGACCGAAGCACGCCTATTGATGCAAGTTCAAGACCAAATATTATCCCCGAGGTTCGGTGGACCAATCATCGGAGCAATCCGGGACTACATCACTGCAGCTTACATACTAACTAGGAAAAGTACACTCCTCAATCGTAAGGAAGTTTGTAGAATCATAGTTGAGACTGGATATGAAGGAGAGATACCTGAACCCGCTGTGAAGAAGCCTGAACCAATGTGGACAGGCAAGCAGATCTTCAGTCTCTTTATACCTAAAGGACTCAACTATGTTCTCAAGGCTCAAACATGTAGAGGATGCGCTAAATGTGAACAGGAAAAATGTAAATATGACGCTTATGTCGTTATCAAGGACGGCATTTTAAAGTGTGGAGTTATAGATCGAAACGCTATTGGAG
>CAZHYI010000067.1:0-6156 GCA_964536595.1 uncultured Candidatus Bathyarchaeia archaeon | reverse complement strand
TCAAGATTATAAGCTTCTTTTCTCTAAAACAGTCAGTGAAAATCTTGAATATGTTATGCAGGTTATCGGCGCGTCCAATGAAGAAATCAAGCGCGATGTGCCACAAGTTTTAGATATAGTAGGTCTTTTAAATAGACGTGATAATTTTCCGGACGAACTTTCAGGAGGAGAAAAACAAAGGTTGGCCATAGCCAGAGCTTTATGCCATCGACCTAAAGTTATTTTGGCTGATGAACCGACCGGAAACTTAGATTTCCATACTGGACGTGAAATAGTAATGATGTTAAGGAACATTAATAAAGAGAGAGGTGTAACGGTGATGGCTGCTACGCACGACGCTAAAATGATTGATGTTAGCGACCGTGTTATTTGGATAAGGGATGGAAAAATTGAAAGAATAAGCAAGCCAGAAGAATACTTAAAATCAATAAAAGAGATGTGATGATAGATCGAAAATGTGTAAATAAGATAGCTTTAATGATCTTTTTAGCTTTCTTTCTAAATAATGCTTTTAGTGATTTAACAACACCAGTCCACGCTCTAAGATGGAAAGATGCACGTATTTTAGGTATAGAATACACTCATGAAATCTACCAAGGAGATCAAGATCTATGGAAGATCACCATAGTTAACTATAAATGCTCACATAAACTGTTCTTTCTAAAGTTTTATGAAGACGAAGCTACTTTATGATAAATCTAATAATACGCGCACGTAAGCATAAGCTTAAAAATACAACGGGAATGACCAAAGAAGATAGAATTATTGAGCGGAGAACACTTATCAGAAAAAGTTAGCACATTGCTAACCTCACGTGTTTGCAAAGTACCATACACAGCGTTTCTTACTAGATTTGCATAGCCACGGCTTCGACTTATCATTGTAGGGGCAGTGTACAACGACTTCGGGACCTACATAAATGTCTACTATCACATTGTGAGGCGGCGATCCAACGCTTATACACTTCACTTTTCTCCGACCGATTAATCCAACCGTCTTTTTTAGTTCTATTGGAACACGGGGCTTTAGGCGCACATAACTCTTCATAAACTTTATACCCTCAATTGTAATAATGTGAAGATAAATGTATATACTTTATGTATTTAAATTTGGAATCTATTTATATTAATATATATATCCTTTTAATGTAAATACAATTTTTATTATCAACTTTTCAAAATTAAATTATGTTTATACTTTACTTTCCTGTAAAACTCATCAGAGTGTGTTTTACGCGAAAAAATGTTTAGAAAATGGTTATAAATCTATTTTTGCGTTTTTAGTTTTATTATGGACTTACATCTATATATCGCTCGCTTTGTTGCATAAATAGGTCAAAAGTTATTTTCTACCTCTTTTCTACAATTACGTCATGCATGTTCACAGGTCATGCACGTGAAAGTACTCTGATGAGTTTACCTTCAGATGAAATTATTTGTACCTGTAGAGGCATCTGACCCACAGCATGTGTAGCGCATGACAGGCATGGATCGTAACAGCGTATAGCTACTTCTAATCTGTTTAAGATACCTTCCTTTATTTCATCTTTCTTTATGTAGTTTCTTGCTACTTCCATGATTGCTTTATTCATCGCTAAGTTATTGTGTACTGTTGCTACTACTAGATTGCATTTTTGTATTACTCCATGTCCGTTAACGTGATAATGGTGAATTAAGACGCCTCTTGGCGCCTCGATGATTCCTATGCCTTCATTGTTAGATTGTCTAGCTCTCTGAAATATATCTCTTGAGCAAATCTTCTGATCCTCTAATAGAGATTTAGCTTTCTCTAATGCGTGAAGAATCTCTATTAGTCTCGCATAGTGATACAGCAACAATGAATTAACGATGCCGTTCTCACCATACTTCTTAAACTCCATCATTTCGTTCTTTGCTAAGGGTGTAGATATTTGGTCTGCAACATTCAATCTGGCTAGAGGACCGACTCGATACATTCCATGAGGGAATCCTTCCTTAGAGTAGTAGGGGAATTTCATGTAAGACCAGTCTTCAACTGCTTCATTTATTATCGATCCATAGTTCTCTGGCTCTAACTCCTCAATTATAGATCCGTTCTCAGACTTCATACGAAGTTTTCCATCATAGAATTCTAGGTTTCCTTTTTCGTCGATCAACCCTAGATATTTTGAGTCAAACCTTGCAAAGTTGAGCGCTTCATCTTCATGCTCTCTGCAGTAATCCTTTACGAATTCAATCGCTTTTTCAGCTTCGTGTATGCGATTGGGTATCTCCTCCAGCATCTTTCTTCGATCTTCATCTGTTAAGGCGGCGTTAACTCCGCCAGGAATTGCGTAGTTGATGTGTACTCTGGAGCCACTTAATCTCTCGAATATACTTTGTCCAAACTTTCTGAGGTGTATCCCTGCCTTTGCTAAGGAAGGCTTCTCTTTTATGAGTGCAGCAATATTTCTCCTTTTTGGCTCCGACTCCATTCCAAAAAGTAAGTCTGGACTGGCTAAATAGAAGAAGTGAAGTGCATGGGATTGAATGATCTCGCCTGTTTGGAGAAGCTCCCGAAGTTTTCTAGCCGTCTCTGTTATTTCTATACCTAAAATCTCATCGCAAGCTTTTGCAGAGGCGAGGTGATGGCTGGTATAGCAGATCCCGCATATTCTACTTGTGATTAATGGCATCTCCCAAAACATTCTTCCCTCGCAAAACTTCTCAAAACCCCTATATTGTAAAACATGGAAGTATGCGTCTGAGACCTCTCCTTTATCATCTAGATGTATGGTTATCTTCGCATGTCCCTCTATCCTTGATACAGGTTCTATAACTATCTTCCTCATTTAGGCTTCCTCCTAACTTTAACGTAAGAATCGTAATGGAGCATGCTAGGTGGCAACTTGGGATCTTTACCCTCAATCAATCTCTGCAAAACATACAGTATAGCTTCTGTACTCGGAGGGCATCCAGGTATGTAGTAATCCACCTTGACTACCTCATCGACCCGCTTCACAGAATCTAGAAGTTTAGGAATATCTTCCCCGCTCGGGATTTTTCCTTTAACTGTCGTCTCTGTCGTTACGTATCCTCTGTTTAGAGCTTCGTCCTTCGAAAATAGGTTTCTAAGGGATGTCATCCCCCCAAAAACTGCGCAGTCTCCTAATGCCACCAGAACTTTACAATTTTTTCTGATGGCTTTTAACGTTTTGAGATTGTCCTCATCGGCAACTGCCCCCTCCACTATGCCGATATCTGAACTTTCAAATTCCTTAATATCCGTTAATGGACTTCTCGTTAGTTCGATCATGTTGAGTAAATCGATTAATTTCTCATCAGCGTTTAAGAGAGACATATGACAGCCTGAGCAGCCAGAGAGCCAAGCTGTAGCCACTTTTATCTTTCTCAATTTAAAGCGCCTCCTCCATATGGGTTGAATATAGTTCTATAATTCTTTTATATAGGTCCCCGTACTTAAGCTCGGTTTTTAATCCTTTAATTAACTCAAACAGTATTTCTTCATCGCTTTTAAGATCTGGAGGTGGTTGGATCACTCTACTTAACCTCCTAAGGTTCCCGTCAATGTCTATGATTGTCCCGTCCTTTTCGGACCATGTAAGTGAGGGTAACACAACATCAGCTAGTAGAGTGAGGTTAGAGGCAAATGATGTCTGAACGGCTAAGAAGTCGAGGTTCATCATTCTAGCGTATACTGATGGCTCTATGAATTTTTCATCGGAAAGTATAACATAAGCGGCTCTTACTCTGAGATCTCTAAGGTCCTTATCTAGAGGTTTAACTCCAACCGAATATAGAATGTCAAGAGCCCCTCTGCTGTTCCCTCCAGATCTTAAGCTTATTAGCGGTAATCTCCCGTCACTAAACCTACCTAATAAAGCGGAAAGAGCTAATATAGAATTAAATAAGCTTGGACTTGGATCAAGATCTTTACCAGTTATTATAATGCATCTTTCCCCTTCACTTATATAATTCAAGAATTCCTTAAATCTTTCTCTCTCGACGCCAGTCACCCACTCAATCTTCTTTTTGGTGAAGTCAATTTCTGGATTGATTTCTTTAGGAGAAGAGCTCTCCCTACCTATCAATAACTGATTATACATTATTTTTGAGACCCCCTTAAAGAACGCTTCCTCTGTTCCTTTTTGCAAGTTTAGTTGAAGATCTATTTGGAAGGGCATCTTCTTTAATGGACCTATATAAACGACTTTAGTGCTGTTTTGATTCACCGCTCTCCTGATCATGGAAGATATTATTGGGTGAGGTTCTGAAGAGTTAAAGCCTACTAGTATCAGTACGTCGGCTTTCAGTATTTCTTCACTTTTTGCCTCCAGCATTCTTTTATGGAGTCCTTCATGAAACTTTATTAGGGCGTCGTATGTTACTAGGCTTAGTTTGGGCTCAAGCAGAAAGATGTTTTTTGTTCCTATAACTCTATTCATCAGTTCCCTAAAGAGAAGTATTGTTTCGCTTGTGCAACGAGAGGATATTACTCCAGCTACGCTATCATTACCAAATCTTTCCGTTATCTTTTTTATTTCAGAAACAATTTTTTCGATGGCTTTTGAGAAACTGACTTCTCTGATTCCTGCTTCAATAGTTTGTATGAGGGGTTTTGTTATTCGTTTTTCATTACTGTTAAACAGTAGGTCGAACCTACCTTTCTTACAGAGTTGTCCGCCATATCGGTCTGTGAGTGAACCTCCACAGATCCTAATGATATTATTATCTTTTGTATAGACAGTTAAGTCACAAACCATGGGGCATTCAATACACACTGTTTTGTAGACGTCACATTCCGTTTTTCTACCCAAGTAAGTGCTAAATCTATCGAATATCGCTCCTGTGGGACATACCTCCACACAAGCGCCGCATAAGGTGCAGTTAGATTTTTTTAGGGGCAGTATCTCAGGGTTGTTTATCATTGTTTCCCATCCTCTATTAACAAAATCTAACGTCTCGTTGCCAACTATCTCGCTGCATACTCGTACACATCTTCCACATAGGATGCATTTATTATGATCTATCACTATGTAATCGTGTGACGAGTCTATTGGGAAAGATTGGAAGTTGGGTTTGAACCTTACGTGGTCTATTCCAAACTCATATGCTAATGACTGAAGCTCGCAGTCTCCACTCTTTTCACAGAAGAAACAGAAATGATTTCTCTCAGATAATAGGAGTTCTACGATCATACGGCGGTACTTCCTCAGCCGTTCAGTGTTTGTTAAAATCTCCATACCATCAACAGCGGGGGTTGTGCAAGATGGAACTAACTTCCCCTGTTTCACGTCTTCGACTAAGCAAATTCTACAGGCGCCGTATTCTGAGAGGCCTTCCAGATGGCAAAGTGTAGGAATGTATATGCCATTAGCTTTGCAGACTTCAAGGATTGTATCCCCTGCTTTGCCCTTGACCTCCTTATTGTCTATTTTAAGAGTTATCTCACTCATTTCTACTCCTCCATAACCTCCAGATCGCATCTTAAACATCTCTCCGCCTCTCTCCGCGCTTCCTCTTCACTATAACCGAGTACAACTTCCTCAAAGCAGGTCTTCCTTGTCTCTGGTGGACGGAAACGCGGTTTTACTTTAGGTTTCTCCACGATCTCCTCTTCAACTGTTCCTTCAGGTATGGGGATTTCAAGCTCTTGTTTACGAGTCATCCTCTTCGGTATAGGTTTACCCTCTAGATAACACATTATCGAGAACGCTCCTCTTTGACCCGCGGCTATAGCTTCAACCACACTCTTCGGACCTGTAACTACATCTCCGCCTGCAAAGACTCCGGGAACGTTAGTTTCTAAAGTTCTTTCATCAGTAACAATTAATCCTCTTCTATCGGTTTTAACTAGTCCTTTGAGAAAGCTTGTATCTGGTCTCTGACCTATCGCCTCGATTACAGTGTCTACTTTAATTGTAAATTCTGACCCTTCAATCTTGTAGGGCCTCTTACGACCACTCTCATCGAATTCTCTAAGCTCCATGCGTGCACATTCTATAGCTGAAACCTTGGAGTTCTCACCTAAAATTCTAACTGGATTAGTAAGCGTATATAATATTACGCCTTCCTCTTCAGCTGCTTCTACCTCTTCTTTAATCGCTGGCATATCCTCTTTTCTTCTTCTATAGATTATGTACACTTTTTCTGCGCCAAGTCTCATACTTACGCGTGC
>CAZHYI010000066.1:3255-6174 GCA_964536595.1 uncultured Candidatus Bathyarchaeia archaeon | reverse complement strand
TTTCAAGGTAATGATAACCGATGCTTAAACCGTAAGACATTCGGGGTTGATCTGGATGGAGCCTTCGCTGAGTACGCTGTTGCTCCAGCTAGGAATATCTTTAAACTTCCTGAAGAGATACCTTTTGAGCATGGCGCCATAATCGGGTGTGCTGTTGTAACACCTTTCCATGCACTTAGAGTAAGTGAGTTACAGCCTGGAGACTCCATAGCGATTTTCGGTCTTGGCGGAGTAGGCATGCACGCTGTTGCTTGGGCAAAAGTGTTTGGTGCTAGCAAGATCATAGGCGTTGATATAGTGGATTTCAAGTTGCGTTTAGCTAAGGAGATGGGTGCTGATGAAGTTATAAACGCCTCTAAGGAAGATCCTGTGGAAGCTATTAAGAGCGTTACGGATGGTTATGGGGTTGACATCGCTATGGACTGTGCTGGAGGCGAGAAACCGATAAGGTGGGCTATTGAGAGCGTCACTAGAGAAACCCGATACGCTTCAGGCGTCGTAGTGAGTGTTGCTCTTCCTCCACCGATTCTGATTGAGAAGCCCTTCGAGTTGAGGGAAGGCTCCCTAAGAAAGTCTGGCAACCACACTAGAGATGACTTGCGGAGGGTGATTGAGCTTGTTAGGGCTGGAAGGGTAGACCTCTCAAAAACTGTAACCCATAAGTTACCATTTAAGGATCTAAATAAGGGGTTAGAGTTACTCGATAAGAAAAAAGAGAATGTTGTAAGAGTAGTTATTACGCAATAGATAATTTAGAGACCCATTCATCCAGCATTCTCTTAGCTTCCTCATCCCTCATCTGAATAGGCGGATGCTTCATGAAGCATGCTGAAGCATAGGTTAGGTTTCCACCGATACCCTTATCAAGGGCTAACTGCGCACACCTCAATGCGTCTACCACTATCCCTGCAGAGTTCGCCTTATCATCAACCTCCAACTTCAACTCCATCTTGAAAGGAACATTCGCAAACATTCTTCCCTCCACCATTATGAAAGCCAACTTCGTGTTGCCTAGGAAAGGAATATAATCGGTTGGTCCAATATGGATATCCCCCTCAGATAACCTCATCTCGGTTGGAAGTAGACTCTGAACAGCCTCCATTTTAGACAGCTTCTTACTCTTCAATCTCTCCCTCTCCAACATATTCGCAAAGTCAGTGTTTCCACCTACATTCAGTTGGTAAGTCCTGTCTATCACTACTCCCCTATCTAAACACAGCTTAACCAGTGTCCTATGCGTAATTGTTGCGCCTAAGACCCCCTTCACATCATCACCTATAATTGGGAGGCTCTTCTTCCTGAATTTTGTCTCCCACTCTTTACTGGAAGCGATAAATACAGGTATGCAGTTGATGAATGCGCAATTAGTTTTTAAAGCGATGTTAGCCCAAAACTCAGTTGCTCTCTGGCTCCCAACAGGCAGATAGTTAATTAGAATCCTCGTCTTACTACTCTCCAGCTCTTCTATAGCTTCCTTCTCCAGCTGCTCCACCTTCTTGACTTGCCTAACAGGCTTGATCATATTTTCAACGTGAACACCGACACCGTCAAGTATAGGGGACTCCTTAACCACAGTTCCTTCGCAGCAGGAGACTTCATCCATCCACTTAACCATGTTTGGTTCAGCATAGACGGCTTCACTAAGAGGCTTATTCACTTTGTTTTCCCCGACATCGAATGCGCTAACAAACTCTATATCCTCTATCCCGTAACCGCCTATCCGCTCATGCATCAAACCTATCTTCTCACTCTTAACTCTCCTGTAATACTCTATTCCCTGCACTAAACCAGCGAAGCAATTTCCGACTCCTACTACGCCAACTCTTATTTTTCCCATAAATTTATTTTACAGTACCATAAAACATTTAATTGTTATGGTTCGAGAACCTATAGAGAGACTAAAGGATAAGGTCTTAAGGGAAAACCTATGGCTCTTCATATTTAAGATATTGAAGGAAGGGGACAGCTACGCCTACGAATTAAGAAGGAAAGTTAAGGAAGAATTTGGTTTCTGGTCTGGATCAGTCACTGGATACAAAGTGCTATATTTGCTTGAGAAGGACGGTTATGTGAAGTCCTACATGAAGGGAAGGAGGAAGTACTATAAACTTACAGAGAAAGGTGAAAAGCAGCTGGAGAAGGCTAAGCAGTTTTTAGAGAAGATCTATAACTCAATTTAAATTCCTAGAATTTCGAGTTTACTCGCTCTTCTCCTCTTTAATTAATGTAGTGATTTCACTTATACTTTCGAAGATCTTCCTCCATATCCCACTGGTAATTATAGAGCGTAATGTTTCACTATAGATCTTTGTGAGCAAAGTCTCCCCATCCAGAGTAGTCATCATATTTTCGTATCTTCTACCCACCTCAGTCATGTATTTCATAGCTTCATCAGCCAACTCATTCAACAAATCAAAATCAGAAGGAATCTTAATTATATGTTCCCAGGATTCTCTGATTGTTTGGAAGGCGCTTGTGATGTCCCCAACAAGTTGGAGGGTGCTAAGCACTCCACGTAGACGCTCCATATGAATATTAATGAAGTACTTCTTCAGCTGTTTAGGTATTTTATCATAGTTCTCAACGAAAACCAGAGCAACAGGCTCATAATACTTCTCCAAGATCCCATGTGAACCTGGCTTAGCAACCTTTATTTTAACCAGCTTCATCCTCCTTAAAACTCTAATATGGTGGCCCACCGTCGATTTAGATAAGTTAAGCTTCTCAGCTAACTGTGTGATAGTTTGAGGTTTAATTGTAAGCAGTCTTAAAATCTCTCTTCTGATTGGATCAGCCAATATTTTGGGATTATCAACAATTTTAACTGCTCTCTTTAATTCACCCGTCTTTTCACTATTTTGAGGATTACTCATTGATAATCACTACATTAATGAATCAATCTTATTTTAGTGAGGAAAA
>CAZHYI010000066.1:0-3155 GCA_964536595.1 uncultured Candidatus Bathyarchaeia archaeon | reverse complement strand
TCGGTATTATACCCACCAATATTTGGAACTATTTCATGATGCCAAATGAGGGAAGCACAGCCCCTCTATATTTAATGAGGAGAATAGAGGAGGAAGGCAGACAGACCCTTCTATCAGCTTCCAGATTGGTAGAAGAGAACTCTATTTGCACATCGGTACAGATGAGTTATGGGAGGCCAGCAAGTAAGATTCTGGAAGTAGTGAAGAGGAGAAACATCGATCTTATAGTGATGGAGAATGACTCCCCAGACATATTTACTCGATTATTCTGCGGAAGCACATGCACCGATATCATCAATAACGCGCCATGCCCAGTCTTAGTTGTGAATGATAAATGTAAAGGTGGGTGCCCTCATGAAAATTCAAAATCACTCCATATGTGATTGGAAATTCACTTGATTAAAATGGGAGGAACTATTATTGAGAACAGAAATTTCCTATCTGATCGAAAAACGTAAATTTTATATACAGTTTTTACTTCTTAAAATTGCGGAATCTTTACCTCGTCTTTGTAATAATTCCGCCCCTACAAATTCACTTAAACTCTTATTGATTTAGAAGGAGCGTGTTAGGTATGAGCATACGTGTAGCTATAGTAGGTATTGGAAACTGTGCGTCAGCCTTAGTGCAGGGAGTCGAGTACTACAAGAACGCTAATGATGACGATAGAGTTCCAGGCTTAATGCACGTGAATTTCGGAGGATATAGAGTGAAGGATATAGAGTTCGTTGCAGCCTTCGACGTCAATAAGTACAAGATAGGCAAGGATCTGTCAGAAGCGATATTTGCTGAACCCAACTGCTGCTACAAGTTCGCTGATGTCCCAAAGCTTGGAGTGAAGGTTCTAGCGGCACCCATACTTGACGGTGTAGCTGAACACATGAAGGAAGCATTCAATATATACAATGATGAGGAAAACGACCCAGCAGACATAGTTGAGGTGCTTAAGGAAACGGAGGCAGATATGCTTGTGAGCTACCTGCCAGTGGGTAGCTACAAGGCTACACGTTACCTCGCTGAGAAGTGTCTGGAAGCGAAGGTGGCGTTCGTGAATTGCATACCGGAATTCATCGCTTCAGATCCGACTTGGGCCAGTAAGTTTGAGGAGCGAGGCGTTCCTATCGCTGGAGACGATATTAAGAGCCAGATTGGAGCAACGATACTTCATAGAACCCTAATGAATCTCTTGGTGTCAAGGGGTGTAGAGATCGATAGGACTTACCAGTTGAATGTTGGTGGAAACACAGACTTCCTGAATATGACTGCTGAGAACAGATTGACAACTAAGAAGGTCAGTAAGACTGAGGCTGTAACAACACTCGTGCCCTACAAGGTTAATGCTTGGGCTGGACCTAACGGTTACATACCATTCCTGAATGACACGAAAATCTGCCACATAAGGATTGAGGGACGGAAATTCGGTGATACGCCAGTAACGATCGATGTTAGACTTCAAGTTGAGGACTCACCCAACAGTGCCGGAATGATGATTGATGTGGTTAGGGCTGTTAAGCTAGCACTCGACAGAAATATCAGTGGACCATTAATCAGCATCTCAGCCTACGCATTTAAGCATCCACCTCAGCAAGTGCCTGACCACGTAGCCAGAAGATGGGTTGAGGAGTTCATTCAGGGAAAAAGAGAACGTTGAGATGGTAAAGGCAGTAATCCTAGCGGCTGGACAGGGGAAACGAATCGCTGAGTCACTCAATGGGAAACCCAAACCCCTCCTCCATATTTTTGGGAAAGCACTTATAGAGTACCCATTATCCGCCTTAGAGAAAAACAGTATAGAAGAGTGTATAATAGTAACTGGATATATGGCAGACTCAATTAAGAATTATTTTGAAGATAGTAGAAATTATAGAATTAAGATAAGATTTGTTCATAATCCAAATTATGAGTGTGAGAATGGCTACTCTCTTTACTCCGCGAAGAAGTTTTTAGAGAATGATGAATGGTTCCTTGTTTTAATGGCAGATCATCTAATCGACTCAAGAATTGTTCGTAAAGCCCTTGAAGAGATAGAGAATGCGCCTTTACTATGCACTGACGCTTCCCCGAAGTATTTCTCACAGCTTAAGGATGCAACCCGAGTATTAGTGAATAGGGATGGTTTCATAGAGGATATAGGGAAGAATATAGCTGAATGGAACGCCCTAGACACAGGCGTATTTATTCTTAATGGAGAAATATTTAGAGTCATTGAGGAGATTAAGGATAAGTGTTCTTTAACTCTAGCTAGATGTGTGAAGAGTATGGTCCAGAGCGGAGTTCCATTGTGGTCTTGTGATGTGTCGGGTTTCTTCTGGCTTGATGTTGATGTACCAAAAGATATAGATTTAGCCGATAAGATTCTTAGAGAGATACAGATTGAGTAAGCAGTGGGATGGAATAGTTTCACAGTATATTAATCGTAAGTTTTCACGTCCCATAGCGATACTTCTAGCTAGAAAGACTAACATAACTCCAAACCAGATGACTCTTCTCAGCTTTCTAATCTGCATATTTTCGGGAGCAGCATTCACGTTTAGAATGAGTCTTATCGGTGGGGTTCTGGCGCAAGTAGCTTCCATAATGGATGGTGTGGATGGAGACCTAGCCGTTATAACTGGAAGGGCTTCACCAACCGGAGGCTTCCTCGATTCCCTTCTAGACCGGTATGGCGATGTAGCTATTGTGATAGGGCTGATTCTTAACACTCTACCATATGTTGGAAGCTCTCCTGAGTTTCTGTTGATATCAATGATGGCTATCTTCGGCTCCTTAATGGTCAGTTATAGCAGATCAAGGGCTGAAGGAATAAAAATAATCTTTAGGAAGGGAATCAGTGGATACGCAGCGAATAGGGATGTCCGCCTATTCCTAATAATGATCGGTGGAATACTCAATCAGCCATACATAACATTGATTGTTTTAGCTGTATTAACGAACCTTGTAGTTTTAGTCAGGACGCTAGAGGTGATGGTTGAGACTAGAAAGAGAGACGCACTAAAGAGGGATAAACCCTAATTTTTCATTACAAAAGCTTTTAAGTATTATTGATTGAAACTTTTATCCATTAAGTTCGAGCGGATACGAATGAATTCTATCCATAAGGTTTTGAGCCATATAGAGGAGGGTAAGGTTGCGGAATTAACTAGAGAACTGATTAA
>CAZHYI010000065.1:0-6360 GCA_964536595.1 uncultured Candidatus Bathyarchaeia archaeon | reverse complement strand
GCTGCTGGTCCACCCTTAAGCATTCCTGCAGGGGTTATTATGACGCTCGGTTTCCTCATTATGGTTCGTCTGCCCTTCCATCCATTCACAGTCCTTAATCCATGTATAGCATCCCTGAAGAGGTTGGGGTCACGCAGATACTGTGCGTACCTCATCAAGATAGTATTAACCTTTTTAGCCATACCATCCATAGCAACCGTATGCTTAAAGTTATGAGATCTCAACACGCAAGCCATCTCCTGAGATCGCCCAACACTGAAAGCTGGAACTAAAACTACTCCTCCGCCCTCAACAACTTCCCTAACATCCTCAACGAACTCCTTCTCCAACTCCAATCGATCCGGATGCTCCTCATCAGCATAGGTACTCTCAATAATTACAGCATCCAGCTCCCCATAATCAACATCAGCCCCCTTCAGCAGCCTCGTATCGGTAGTGTTAAAGTCGCCAGTATAGAGGATTCTCTTCCCCTCAGCCTCAATCAGAATTTGGCAGCCGCCTGGAATATGGCCTGAATTGAGTAGAGTAACCTCCATATCCTTAATCTTGATGCGTTCCTTGTAGTCCTTCGAGATGCACGACTCTAACGTGGATTTCAGATCTATATACTCGAAGGGGAGGTAGTAACCGGACAGCTTAATGAAGTCAGCTATTAGGAGTTCAATCAGATCAAAGGTTACACCTAATCCATACACTGGAACCGATGATGTTACATGGAAGATCGGGATGCCGCCTGAATGGTCTAGATGTGCATGCGTCAAGAAGATCGCGTCAACATCCCTTGGCGGCACATGCATCGGAAAGCCTGGTTGATCATTGAATAGAACTCCATAATCTAGAAGTATCTTAGCCTTCTCAGACTCAACAAGTACAGCTATACGCCCTATCTCTCGACAGCCGCCGAGAAACCTCAATTTTAAACCTATATTTCTCTCACCTTCCCATCGACCTTTTAAGTTACTGACGCGATCATGAAAGCCTAAGCCTACACTGAACCAGAGAGGCAGTTAGGACTGATACTTCAGTACCTTTCTTAATAGATTTATACATTTTCTTAAAATTTTCCCATTCAACTCTCCATCAAAAGGAACTATTTGGTACTCAACGCCATTACTGAGGCATGTTTTAACGAAAACCTCACAGATTTTTCCTCCTAACTCTTCGCTAGGACTCAGCAAAACAGCTGCACGATAATTCTTATCTGCAATATACTTAGCCACAACTTCAGAAGTGAACTTTATCGTCTCAAGATCCATGGATTCAGGCGCCACAAACTGTGATAGTGGATAAGTCTCTTCAAGCTCTATGGGTGTTATGCCGAAGGGCCACCCATAAAGGCATAGATGAATCTTCCTGACTTCCCCATTTAAAGCTGCCTTAAGTTCCTTCATGAAAGACTCAAAAAGAGGTGAGCGTATGAAGGGTTCTGAGGTTAATTTGGGAATTAGGATTAATGCCTTCTTATCTTCTGGGGGTGTGTATCTCTCAAAGAGCCTCTTGATGTGGCGTGTAACTTCAGGCCTAACCAGGCTCAGTGATGAGTAAAATAGTAGTCCCCGCCTCTTGGTTGTTGGGGAAGCCTTCTCAAGGAAATCCCTGTAATTACTCAGCCGCTTTAACGCTGCATACAGCGATGGGTGACTTTTAGATTTAAACTCGAGGTACTCCCACAATCTCCCCTCGTAAATAGCTTCCTTAATCCTCTTAACCTCCAACATGCTCATGTATAGGTTATGTTCAGCTAGAGTTCTCTGCCTCTCATAGGCTGTGAGTTCAAGTAGGTCTTTAGGGTCTTTATCTATACAGATCGGGCAGGAGCAAGGAAGCCACCTCAAATTCTGTAGCTTAACAGTTCCCCTATCGGTCATGTATCTATCTTCACGCGCGTAGAGTGCGTATGCAGCTGAGTCGAATAGGTCGCATCCCAGAGAAACTGCTAGAGCAAACATGAAGGGGTGGCCGGCACCGAATAGATGTAGAGGCTTACTGGATGGTAAGTTACTCTTAGCCGTCACTATCATGTCCACCAATTGGGAGAAGAGGTACCGCTCCATAACCACTGTTGGGCTCCCTAAGGCGTAAATCTGGAAGGGAAGCTCAGACATCCTTTTAGCCGCTTCAGCTAGAAGGTTGAGGTGTAACCCTCCCTGGATAGGGCCAACCCACAATATGTCGTCCCTACTCTTAATCTCGAAGAGTAATTTAGCCCTCCTCAAAGTTTCATTCACTGTGTATTCAGCTCTAGCTCTACCGATTTCCCATCCGGTCGGCACATCCAGTATAGTAGCTATATCTGTACCTATCAATTCCTGATACTTCACTATCTCTTCAGGAGCTACCTCAACATCGCCATACCTCAATATTTGGTAGGCTCCAGAATCAGTCATTACCACACCATCAAAATTTAGGAAGGCGTGTATACCCTTCTCAGCAACTTCCTCGTTAAAATGCTTCTTTAGGATATAGGCATTAGTGATTAATACTTCAACTCCAAACTTATCCTCCATCTCCTTAGGGGGTATTGGCTGAATGTTGGGGTTCACAACGGGCAGGAGGGTAGGAGTCTCAACAGTGCCGCTTTTAGTTCTTAACTTACCTATTCTACCAGCAAGATCATGTTCCCTAATCTCGAAAAACATCGAATTTCAATAAGAGATAATTTATTAATTTAGGTTTCTACTACTCTTGATTGTTGGTGCCTCAAGTTTGGTATGTGAAGTAAAGATAATTGAGGAGCCTGAACTGGTCAACCCAATATTGATTGAGGGGTTGCCAGGGATAGGTTTAGTCGCCAATTTGGTCACTCTTCATTTAATAAGGAGTTTAGGGGCTAAACTTTTCGTTGAGATAAGTTCTTCAGCCTTTCAGGGTTTGGTTACAACAACCCATAATGGGAGAGCTGTATTACCAATCAACGAGCTACATTATTATAGAAGGAGTGGAGGAAGCGACATAATATTTCTGTATGGAAACACGCAGGCACTTACGCCTTACGGTCAATATGAGCTTTGCGGTCGAATTCTGGATGTGGCTGAAAAGTTTGGATGCAAAAGAATAATTACTTTGGGAGGAATGAGGGTTGATGAGGTTTCTACTCCACCAGCACTTTACTGCGCAGCCATAGATAAGGAGAGCTTAGATGTGGCAGTTAAGTATGGAGCTAAAATTATTAGGGGAGGCCATATATTCGGAGTGGCAGGTTTACTCTTAGGTTTAGGTAAGATTAGGGGTATGCGGGGACTATGCCTTCTGGGCGAGACGGTAGGGCAGTACCCTGACGCTGAAGCTGCATATGTAGTGATGGAAGCCCTACAGAAAATCCTGAAGCTTGATAGAGATTTAATTTTCAGGTTAGATTTGAAGGAAGAGTTAGCGGTGGGGGATAGATTTATGGGTCAACCCTTCACAACCAGAGAAAAGAAGGAGTTTCCGAAGGAGTGGCTCCTTTAACCCTCCCTCTCCTTCATGAATAATTCATAGATCCTCTGCACCCTCTCAGCGGCTGGTCCAGAACCCTCCACGACACCATCCTTCGTAACCTTAATTTTCCCCATCACCCAGATGAAGCCCTTATCAATGTTAGATTTATCAACTAAAGTTGGGAATACTTTCTCAAGTCTCTCAGCTAAAGCTGTGAGGTCGAACGGCTTCTCCATAGCGAATAAACTGCTTATCACATTTCCACTCAAGAAAATTCTATGAATGCTTTTTCCCTCCTTATCTTTAGCGTCAGCTAAACATAATGTGAAGGATTCCGGATCTATCCCAATCAGTCTGCCAGAGAAGGATTCGCCATTAACAGTGAATGCTGTAACGTATCTATCCAGAAGGTCAGTCAACTCCTTGTAGAGGCGCCTCTGCGCGGTCGACATAGTTTCACCCCCTTATTATGTTTCGCAGTAATAAACTTATCTCTTTCTATCTCCTAAATAAATTAGGATGGAAAGACTTAATCACATTAAGCCTTAAATATCCAATATCCTTCGGTGGTAGGTTTTGCTGAACCCTAAATCTGAACTCATAATCACCGGTTCAGGGATAAGAGGAATATTCAACCAGTCTCTCAAAGTGATAGATGCCGTGAGGGTTTCAGAAATCTTCAGCAGCCTCATCGGTGATGGAGAGATAGTTGTTGGTAGAGATACGCGTCCTTCAGGCTCACCTTTATCTGAAGCAATTTTAGCCGCATTAACTGCTTTAGGCAGAGATGTGGTGGATGTCGGGGTAGCTCCAACACCATCGATAATACACGCAGTGAGAACTCTAAATGCGGCTGGCGGAGTAGTAATTTCAGCCTCCCATAACCCGCCAGAATGGAATGGCTTGAAGCTTGTGGGGACTGGAGGCCTCCTCCTTGATGAGGAATGGTACCAGAAGGTGAAGGAACAATTAAGGTTAGGAGAGCGACGGGTTACATATAAAGCGGAGATTGGTCGGAGAACCAATTGGAACCCGCTAGCTAGCCATATCAATGCGATTCTAGATCACGTGAAGGTTGATCGTTCCAGATCAGGCAGAATTAAAGTTGCTTTGGATTGTGGTGGGGGAGCTGGTTCATTAGTGACGCCGAGGCTCTTAAGGTCTTTAGGCTGTAAAGTTACGACTATACATTGCAATAGTGACGGTTACTTCCCTAGACCATTAGATCCAACCAGCAATGCATTGAACGATTTATCTAGATTCGTTACTGCAACAGAGTCGGATGTCGGTTTCGCCCATGACTGCGACGCTGACAGATTCGTCTGTGTAGCTGAGGACGGTTCCGTTCTTAGGCCAGATGAAGGATTGGCTATAATTATTGATGACTTTTTAAAGGAGACTAAGGAGAGAATCGTTGTGACGAATATAGCATCCTCACTCATCATAGATGATGTAGCTGAGAAGTATGGAGCAAAAGTTGTGAGGACGCCTGTGGGGGAGGCATATGTTGTCCAAGAGATCATTCGCCGTAAGGCAAAGATTGGGGGTGAAGGAAGCTCTGGAGGACTAATAATACCAGAGGTTAATTATACTCGGGACGGCCCATTAGCATGTGCTAAAGTAGTGGAGGTTCTCTCGAAGAGGGACGTATCCATATCAGAGTTGCTAAGGAGTTTCCCCAAGTACTATTATGAAAGGATGGATGTTGAATGCCCGAAAAGTGCTCTCGAAACTGTATTCCGGAGGATTGCTGAGAAGCATAAAGATAAAGAGCTTGATTACACAGATGGATTGAAGGTGATTGGTGAAAAGGAGTGGTTACTGATAAGAGCTTCACGTACAGAGCCTAAAGTCAGAATCTTAGCTGAGGCAGAGAGCCCTATGAGAGCGAAGAGACTATGTGAAAACGCTGTGGAGGAGATTGGGAAGGCGATCCATGAAGTGGAGTCTAGTAAAGCTTGAGGAGAGGAGTTAAGTTTGATTGTTTGTGTATTTGAGGATGAGAACTATAACAATTTACTTCCACTCGTTTATTTCCGCCCAACCTTCGACTGCAGAGTTGGGATAAGGACTTTCTATGAGAGAATTCAAGACAACTTCAAAAACGAGAAAAAAGTTTTGATGGTTAGAGAGTACCTGAAAGATGCTGTGGAGAAATGTCATGAAAACCCAACCAACGATTCAGACGCGATAGACAGTGACACTCTCTTCATAAATGGAACAGTTATAATGAATAATCAACTAAAGAGACTGATCGATGAAAAACTCTCCATAAACTCTGTAGTATTAAAAAATGGCCGTGTGGTACTCAGCTATCTCACGAAGGAGTTAGCTAAGGAAGCCTATGAGGAACTGATGAAGACGCTATCATGGAGAGACATACTAAAGAGACATACTGAACTCAAGATTATTGATCTACAGAACTTGAGGGTTGTAGAGTATCCTTGGGAAATCATAGCACTCAACAAAGACTTGCTTTCAAGAGACTTCATAAACTTAAAGCTTGGTGGAGTTGTGGAGGGTGACATAGACGCTAAAGCGACTATTTATGGTGAAGAACAGAACTTACATATTGGTGAGGGGGCCTCCATAGAGGCTTATGTGACGCTGGATGCTCGAAGCGGCCCGATCTTTATAGGTAGAGATGTGGAAGTTCAGTCCTTCACTAGAATTTCGGGGCCAGCCTATATAGGCTCTAAATCTAGACTCTACTCCGCCCTAATTCGGGAAGGAAGTAACATTGGGAAGAACTGTAGGGTCGGCGGTGAAGTTTCAGAGAGTATCTTTCATGGATACGTGAATAAGTATCATGGAGGCTATGTGGGGCACTCATACCTATGTGAATGGGTGAATATTGGTGCGGGAACAGAGACCAGTGACCTTAAAAATACTTATGGAACCGTTAAGGTGGAAGTTGCTGGGAGGAAAGTTGATACGGGA
>CAZHYI010000064.1:0-6437 GCA_964536595.1 uncultured Candidatus Bathyarchaeia archaeon | reverse complement strand
ATGCCCTTAGGCGGGAGATTGATTGGGTTATCGGGAAGGGAGCGGATGGAATAATAGTTACTGGTAGTGTCGGGGAGTTTGTGCATCTCACTGATGAGGAGAGAATGAAGGTTTTCAAAATATGTATCGATCAGATCAGTGGAGGAAAACTTGCTGTCGCTTCAACCTCTGCTGCCTATACCCTCCAAACCATCGAAATCACTAAGCAAGCTGAGGATTTAGGGTATGATGGAGCAATGGTTGTCCCGCCTTATTATTGGAGGTGTAGCGAAGAAGAGGTTTATAGACACTATGAAATGATAGCTGAACACACCGACATACCTTTAATTCTATATCATAATCCCGACTTAAGCAAGTTCTATATGAGACCTGAATTTGTGCTTAAACTGACCAAGATTCCGCAAGTTGTAGCCATAAAGGAGGTAGTAACTGACGTTCAGCACCTCCAAAAGTTGATGGCACTAATCGGAGACAAAATTAATGTACTTCAATACACCACTGGTTTTCTCACAGCGCTAATGTTAGGCGCTGAAGGAGGAACAATAGACCCCTTCTTCATAACTCCAGCAATCAAATGTAAAGAAGCCCTTGAAAACGGCCATTTAATGGAGGCTGTTGAGATCCAGCAGAAAATGATGAGCGTCTACCCCTCCATAAGTGGTGAAGCAGCAACTGGAGCTTTAGGGTGGTTTAAAGCAGGAGTCTCAATAGCTACAGGGATTGATATGGGACCGCCTAGACCGCCATACCTACCATTGACGGGAGAGGAATACCTCCAGCTGGAAAAACGCTTGAAGATGATACTTTCTGAGTGATAAAGAGATTTAGACTGTTAATAGTTAGGGATCAGCCTACTACTCTCTTTCTTCTTACATGTGCTTAAGCGGCTTAATATGGAACATTTCAGTTTGACTTTTCCTCCAAGCCAGTACTTCCTTAGTCCGTTTTATAAGCGCCTCATCCTTTTCACGCCGAACAGCTACTGGGTCAACGCCTCTCCAGTCATAGTATCCCTTTCCAGCTTCCAGTCCAAGCTCTCCACGCTCAATCTTTTTCTTTAGGTAGTTGAGAGGCACCTCATATCCATCCAGATCCTTCCAAAGGTAGGATGCTACACGATAATGCATAGCAAGCCCATTCAAGTCCCTCTGCTCTAATGGTCCGGCAGTAGTAAATCTTGGAGCTAAACCGATAGATACGGCCAAATCAATGTCTTCAGCACTTGCGATTCCACGAGCAAGTAGGGAAGTCGCTTCCCGAATTATTGCGTGTTGTAACCGATTTACCAGGAAGCCGGGAAGATCAGTTTTGATGAGAAGCGGAATCTTACCGAGGCCTCGCCAAACTTCGCAGCAACGTTCTACAGCTGTGTTAGAGGTTTTCTCTCCTTTAACGACTTCTACGATTGGGACGATGTGTGCTGGCTGAATGAAGTGGGAGCCTAAAACTCTCTCAGGCGTTTTTGTCGCCTCAGCTATCTTAGTGATCGGAATACTGGAAGTATTGCTTGCCAGAATGGTTGTGGGAGGCGTCAGTCGGTCAATCCTAGAAAAGACCTCCCTCTTCACTGTGAGGTCCTCATATACTGCTTCAACAATAAATTCAGACCCATCAACCGCCTCCTCCAATGAAGTTGTAGTCCACACCCTACTTAGAACCTCATCCTTACTACCGCCAAGGAGAAGACCATGCCTCTCCAAATCACTTGCGTAACGCTTAAGGTTGGAGAGAGCCCGATCAAGAGTCTCTTGATGACGACTCATCAATGCCACTTCCTCACTTCCCATCGCTAAAACGAGTGAAATTTGTCCTCCCATCAAACCTGCTCCTATAACTGAAGATTTCCCAAGAACCCTCAACTCTCCTTCCCCACTTAATAGAATCAGTTTGTATTTTCTTAAGATTTGTATAGTATTAACGATTTAGCGTTTCACTTTATCAAATGCCTTTTGAAACAAATAAAGATAAAAAATTGGTTATTTTTTATGTATCCGCTACTTTTAATCCTCCATTCAATAGGATCTCCTTAAGTTTGTCCTCTAGGTCCTGTGGTAACGGTAGATTGTAGGGTGGTCTAACAGGTCCAGCGTGTAAACCGACAAGTCTCATTGGAGGCTTTAATAGGGCGCCTTCACCATGTATCCCTCTAGCCCTAACCTCCATGATCCATTGATAGAAGGGGATTTCAAGTTCCAACGTCATATTCAGAGCCTTATCGTAGAGCTTCTTCTCTAGTAATTCCCAAAACTTCAACGCTCTTTTAGGCGCGAAGTTGCCGCATGCGGATAGAAATCCCCTTGCACCTAACATGTGACCGAAACCTGTTGCCCAATACTGATTATCTATTATAGCTAACCTTTCTGAAAAAGCCCTAACAACCTTTATATACTCATACATGCTCGGTGAGGAGTATTTAGCGCTTATAATGTTCTCTATGCTGGTTAACATTTCCATAAGTTTATAGTCCATGCCTACACTACCCTCAAATGTTGCTAAACCCTGATAAACCATTATTCCCACCTCAGTGTTCTTAGCCACGTCTTCGTAGAAACGATAAACCTCTCCTCTTGATAGAGCCCAGTAATATGGCGGTGACAACTGCACACATATCGCCCCTTCCTTCTCAGCATGTTTGCAGAGCTCGATCACTTTATCTAGAACTGTATGTTGAGCACCGAAGATCAATGGAACTTTGTCTCTAACCTCTTCAGCCACCGCACTCAGAACCTCTTTACGTTCATCCAGAGAAAGTGTAGGAAATTCTCCTCCAGCTCCCGCTACGAGGAATGTACCCTTACCCCTCTTTACTCCGCTATTCATTAGGAAGCGAACGTTCTCCCTCAAGCCCTCTAAATCTAATTTGTAGTCTTCCTTAAAGGGTGTTATTAGGGGGATATAGGGTCCGACAAGCTCCTTCTTATATTCCTCGAAAGACATCTATTCATCACATCAATTTATGCATTAACGAACATTCATTAATATTCCTCTTTAACATTCACCACTCACCCTACTATACTCCCTATCTCTCTATTATCGTAGAAAAAAGTAGTGATTGTTGCTGGGTCTCTCAAATCAAGGTTTCATAAATTGGATGCCTCTTGAAACGCAGCATACTTACAGATTTCTCTAGGGTTCCGCTTGGAAGTCTAACGCAGAGGGAATTAACTATGGCTCCTCCCTCATAAAACTTAACTCCATCCAGAATCTCTCCTTTAGTGATGCCTGAAGCTGCAAAGACCAGCTCATTGCCTCTAGCTAGATCCTCCTCAGTATAGACCTTATCTATCTCAACGCCCTCCTCCCTGAGCCTATCCATCCTCCTAGGGTCATCCTTCGGGTCCTGCCAAACCTTAACAAGCATGCATCCCCCAAGACACTTAATTGCTGTACCAGCAATTGTAGCTTCAGGACCCGCACCTGCACCCAACAAGAGATCTATCCCTGTCTCGGGAAGGCAGGTCGCTACAGCCGCCGCTATATCCCCATCCGGAATAAGTATTATTCTAACCCCAAGCTTTCTCAATCTCTTAAGTAGCCACGTATGTCTCTCTCTATCTAACATAATGACAGTGAAGTTCTCTATGTGTTTACCTTTAAGCTCAGAAACAGTCTTCACAATATCCTCTATAGACATGTCCAGTGAGATTTTACCCTTAGTTTCAGGTCCAGAAGCAACTTTAAAGTAGTAGCCGTCATCCGGAAGAACCTGCAAGCAGTTTCTGGGGGCACACGCCAAGGCGGATATAGCGTCTTTCCTACCCTTCGCTGTAGCTGTGGTTCCATCAACAGGATCAATAACGAACTCAACTTTCGGTCCTGAACCTGTTCCAACCTTCTCTCTTCTACTGAAGGCTGGGGCATTATCCTTCGGTCCCTCACAGACAATTACTTCACCATCAATCTCACTCTGATTCATCACAGCCCTAGAGAACTCAACAGCCTTCTGATCGATAATCCTCTCATTTCCCTGACCCATATGTAGAGCTGCACCTACAGCCGCTGCTATGGTTATCCTAGTTAATGATGGGGCTAAAGCCCTTAAGGAGACTATAATGATCCCCTCTATAAAGTTGGCAGATCGGTTTTATTAAGTTGGTGATGAAGCTTCCAATCAGCATTTAGATTGAGGTTAAACCGAATTGTTGTGGAGTGAAGGTTAATTAATCTCTTCAGTAGTGAATTAAGTAGAGGTGGAAAAGTGAATACTGAAGAGGCGTACAAAAAATTTTTCGAGCAGTGTAGACCTCCACTTCCCGGAAATGTGCTCTTTAAGGCTCTTCAGCCTCCAAGAGAGATCGTTCTAGCTGTCAATCCAAGAGTAACAATGGAGGTTATAGAGGGGATTCTTCAGGCGGCTAAAGATCACGGTGAAATAGTCATTCTTGAACTTGCACTTTCAGAGATGAATTTGAAGGGCGGTTACACAGGCTTAACGCCGCAGTCATTTGCTGAGAGAGTTAAGAGAGCTGCTGAAAGGGTTGGTTGGTACGGTTACGTTCTACATGCGGATCACATTACAGTGAAGGAGGGGACAGAAGAGGAGATTGAGAATGTTAGGAGGGAGATTGAGGCGAGGGTGGAGGCTGGATTCACAAGTTACGCTGTGGACGCTTCCTTCCTGTTTGATAGAGGAGTGAAAACCGTTCCTGAACAACTCAGAAGGATAATAGATGTTGGGGTTTCCCTCTTCAAATACATTGATGAGGCTATGGCGGGAAAGCCCTATGGTAAGGAAGGCGAGGTGGGTGAGATAGGCATAGCGGAATTCACGACTGTTGAGGAGGCGACCTACTATGTTGATAGGATGTATGAGAATGGTATTGAGCTTGACTGTTTAGCTATAGCTAACGGCTCAAAGCATGGCATAAGTGTGGATGCTGAAGGTAAGATCATCCCTCAACTAACCATAAACTTGAAGAGGACTGTGGAGATCGTGGATGCTCTTAGAGCGAGAGGCTACAGAACTGGTATAGCTCAGCACGGCATAACTGGAACTCCACTCCCATTAATAGCGACAAAATTCCCTAAGGGAAAAATAATTAAGGGTAATGTCGGGACATTCTGGATGCTTCTTGTTTGGGACGTTCTTCAAGTATTCAATCCGGAGCTTTACAGTGAAATCTATGAGTGGACGATTGATAGGTATGGAGCTGAGGGTGTTACTGAAGAGGAGACTTTCGCTAAGAATAGTAAATACGCTATAAAAGAGTTCTTCGGTGAGTTGGAGATGCTAAATGGAGAAACGAAGGCTGCTATTAGGGCTAAGGCTTACATTGAAGCTATGTTCTTCATTAAGGCGTTCGGCATGGATAAGACTGCGGAAAGAGTTTATGACTACATCATCCGGAATGACGTGAAGTATTGAGTTGTAGGGTTAAGGCTTTAATAGACCTATCCGAACAAATTCTTTCTTCATTTATTTAGCTCTTCATCTGTTGTTGGAAGAATTGGGCGTTTAGGAAAGCCTACATCAACCCCTCTCTCTTTAAGCATCACGTAGCATGCAGCATTCGTTGATTTAGCGATATGAAGAATTCTTCTAGCCTCATTAACCCTTAACTGTAGTTTAGCGGCTTCCTCATACTTCTTATCCACAATCTTATTATACAGCTCCACCACGATCTCCGGAAAGACATTCGCAAGTCCAGAAATGCATCCTTTCGCGCCTAACAAGGAGGCTGGTAGGAAAAGCGCTTCGGTTCCAATTATGAAGTTGAAGTCCTTCCATTCAGCAAGATCTATTACGAAGTGTGAGAACTCTATTAAGTTGCCTCCGCTATCCCTCATTCCCTTAACTCCTAACTCAGCCAACTTAACTAAGAAATGCGGCTTCACTGTGAAGCCTGAGGTTTTAGGGTTATTATAGACATAAACTGGAATATCCACTGAGTTAACGAGCTGCCTGAAAAACTCTAGAACTGTCCCTTCATTATGCCTACAGTAGTATGGTGGTACAGCAGCGACGACATCTACACCGCTCTCCTCAGCATGCTGTGCTAACTCCACACTATCCTTCGTATTGGTTGTGCCAACATGCACTATAACGGCTAAGCGTCCTTTAATTTGATCCATAGCTACCTCCACAACTCTTTTCCGTTGCTCCATAGACATAAGTGGACCTGAACCGTAAGTGCCGCATAGGAAGACTCCATGAGAACCCTTCTTAACCCCTCCTCGTACACTTCCTCATCCTTAGTGAATGGTGTAGTGAGAGGTGGAATCACACCTTTAATCTGTGACTTCATTAAAACCTTACCTCCGTATCTACTTTAAACCCATGGAAATATAAATAGGTGGGTGTAGAGTTCCTGCGCATACTTTTATAGAGTGTAAGGAACAAAATGTTAATCGATTAACCTCACTAAAGGTATGTAAGGTGAAAGTATGAAGGTAGCCATTCTTTATAGTGATGAATTGAAGCGATATGATTTTGGGCC
>CAZHYI010000063.1:3106-6514 GCA_964536595.1 uncultured Candidatus Bathyarchaeia archaeon | reverse complement strand
CCACCTACATCACAGATGACGAAGGAACAGGAAGTTCAGATGTTGAAAAACCAAATGAAAATATTAGAAAGTCAACTCGAACAAATAAAGAAGAAGTTGAAGGATCTAGAAAAATAAACCTAGCAAATCTGAGAGTGAATCTCTTAAACTGAATAATAAATTATCTATATAAGAGCTTAATGAAGAAGGGAAAAGAAATACATTATAGAGGAATTTAGACTTCTATTTCGCAGCCAACTGAACACTTCAAGCTTGAGTACGGATAAAGTATGTGAATCATCCTTTTTTGTACAGTGCAATGGCATGGGACGATTAGGCGTAAATTTTTTAGAACTTCTAGTTTATTAAAACTATGGAAGCCGCCTACCACTCCATAGATCTCACCGAATCTTTGATCTCTCCTCAATATTTTTTCTAACCCTGGATGTGAACATCCAGTTACAATTGTTATACCCTTACCTGTTTTAATGATTAGGGATTGCTCTTTGATGAAGAAACCAAGCTCACCTGTAGTAAATATATTATCATCGATCTCTTCTGGCTTCTCTATCTCTCTTAATCTAACATTTAAGTAAGAAGTCACTCTTCTTTTAAAAGATCTAGAGAAAGACTTAGGAAGATAAACCTCAACTTCTCCGAGCATTCCTAGAATTTGAAAACCGCCAGTATGATCTCCATGTTCGTGTGAGAAAACGACTTTATTTATTTCATCAAGATCTACATCAAACTTACGCATGTTAAAAAGTAGAGTAGTTAAATCCGCCCCTGTATCAAAAAGCAAATTTTTACCGACTAAACAAGAAAAGCCCCAGCCACTTTTAAATCCCTCTTTAGCATCATTATCATAAAGTATCTTTAAATGCATCTGTAACTTCCTTCATTCATTAAACATCTGTAGGTGAAGTTACGCTCTGCCATAATTGAAATGTAACTTCATTAATAGGAATCGTTAATTATTTTTATGATTATGCACAAAAATATATAAATATTATCTCTAAAAATAAGATTGGAGTGAATTATGCTTAGACGGAGATTGAGGAGAGGTAGAAGGGGAAGACCGCCAAAACCCGTATGGTTAGGGGTAGTGCCCCCAATTAGGGGGCTCAACCCTATGGAAGTTAAAGGAGATAAAGAACCGATTTATCTTGAACCTGCCGAATTAGAGGCGTTCAGACTTGTAGATTTAGAGGGGCTTTCACAAGAGGAAGCTGGAGAGAGAATGGGGGTTTCGAGAGGCACTATCTGGAGACTTGTGCAGAAGGCTAGAAGAAAGACAGCTCAAGCTTTAACTGAAGGGAGACCGTTAAGGATAATTCCTCCAATAAATGAGACGGAAAGTAGTAACGTTTAACAACCATTGAAGACTTGTTATGCTTCCATTTCATTACGTCGTTATTAAATTTTAATGATCCAGCTATCATGGATCCCAGAAATTTTAGGTTTTTATGATTAAGGGAGTTACTGTTCCTTAATGATCGGAAAAAGATAAATACGATTAATCGTATTTTGTTTTACTACTAATCGTAAAGTGAGCTAGAAATGGAGAGCGTTTCCCATGTAGTTGAGGAATATTTAGAGATGATCTATAAACTCCAAGAAAGGAGCGGTGTCGCCAGAACAAGTGACCTTGTTAAACTATTGAATGTTGCTCCAGGAACTGTTACAAACACTATTGAACGGCTTGAGAAAGAATCCTTAGTGCTCCATGAACCCTATAGGGGCGTAAAACTGACTGAGAAGGGACGTAGAATCGCCCTACGTGTAGTGAGAAGGCATAGATTATCGGAGCGTCTACTCACAGACATATTGAAGGTTGAGTGGGAAAATGCTCATACAGTTGCTTGTAGACTGGAACATGTGATCACCGATGAGGTGGCTAAGAAGATCGAGAAAGTTCTTGGACACCCCAGAACCTGTCCACACGGAAACCCGATTCCAACTGAATGTGGCGGCATAATTGAGGGAAATTCTCTACCACTTACCGAATTTGAGGTTGGAGAAAGGGGCGTAATTATAAAGATAGTTGAGGAGGAGCCTGAATTGCTTAATTACCTTAACCGCATAGGATTGAAGCCTGATGTGATTTTTGAGGTTGTTGAGAAGGCTCCGTTTGAAGGACCCATAACTATTAGAATGAATGGGAAAACCCACGCATTAAGCCGCAATGTAGCGTCACTCATCAGAGGCTGGAGAGTTAATGAGAAGTAGGGAGGTTTACTGTTGGAAGTGCCCTTAACATTACTTAAGGCTGGGGAAAGCGGGGTAATTAAGGCCATCTCCGCCACTTCGGGAAAGGGAAGGCGTAGGAGAGCTGGTTTTGAGAGAAGATTGATGGATATGGGATTGACGCCTGGCACTAAGATAACGGTTATAAAGTCTGCGCCCTTCCATGGCCCAATCGAGATTCTTGTTAGAGGATCCAGATTGGCTTTAGGGAGAGGGATGGCTGAGAGAATAATTGTGGAGAAGTAGAAAGTTGGTGAAGAAAAAGTTAAGGATTGCTTTAGCTGGAAACGCTAATGTCGGAAAGTCAGTCATATTTAACTATCTCACAGGCTTGCATCAACATATAGGTAATTGGCCTGGAAAGACCGTTGAGAAGGCTGAAGGAACACTCCATTTTAAAGGGTACGAGATCGACATATTGGATCTGCCTGGTATATATTCGCTCTCAACCTTCTCTCTGGAGGAGTTAATCTCTAGAGAGTACATCGCCACCGAAAAGCCCGACTTAGTGATAAATGTTGTTGATGCTTCAGTTCTCGAGAGAAACCTCTTCTTCACGCTGCAATTGATGGAAATGGAGGCTCCAATGGTTATAGCTTTAAATCAAATAGATGTGGCGGAGAGGAAAGGAATAAGCATAGATCATGAGAAGCTAAGTGAAATTCTGGGTGTGCCTGTAGTTCCAACAATAGCCATTAGAGGTGTAGGGTTATACAGACTCTTAGAAGTTGCGGTAGAAACTATAGAGAAGAAAGGTGCTAAACCCAAAAGAATTCAGTATGGAAGAGAGATTGAAGAGAGAATTGAGAGGCTCACTAAAGAGGTAGAGAAATTACGATTTATGTATCCTGCCAGATGGACTGCAATAAAGCTTTTGGAGGGTGACGAGGAGGTAAGGAGGGAAGTAGGTAAAGTAGATTCAAATTTGCTTAAGTTTGCGGATGCTATGGCTGCGGAGATCGAGGATATTCATGGCCATTCATGCCCAACCGTGATAATATCTGAGAGGTATGAAATAGCTGGTAGAATAGCGAGAGAGGTTCAGCAGATTAAACCTGTAGTTGGAATTCCTCTAAGCCAGAAGTTACATCTCTTAACGACGCATAAGATTCTGGGTTACCCAATAATGGCAGCGGTAGTCCTATCAATCTTCTATGCCATCTTCACCTTCGGCGACTACGT
>CAZHYI010000063.1:0-3006 GCA_964536595.1 uncultured Candidatus Bathyarchaeia archaeon | reverse complement strand
TATGGATGTAACGTGCCAGCCTGTTTAGGCTGCAGGATAATGGAGACTGATAGGGAACGTCTCCTCGCAGCTTTCGTAGTTACCTTGATACCTTGCGCAGCAACATCAGTGATTGTTTTAGGGCTTGTTGGGAGTTTCGTAAGTATTGAGTGGGCCCTAATCCTGTATATTATAGATTTAGCAATTATCTTTCTGCTTGGAAGAATAGCTTTTAAGGCTTTACCCGGCGAACCAACAGGATTGATAATGGAGATGCATGAGTATAGGATACCGCATCTTAAAACAGTTGCTAGTCAAACATGGTTTAGACTTAAAGAGTTCATTAAGATAGCTTTCCCCCTCATAATTTTGGGCAGCCTAGTGATCAAATCCATGGAGGTTCTAGGTTTCTTCGGGACAGTCTCTGCTTTTCTGAGCCCTGTAACTGTGGGTTGGCTTGGACTGAAAACCGAGATGGGAATAGCTTTAATCTTCGGCGTTTTAAGGAAGGAACTCACATTAATAATGCTTGCTACGCTCCTTGGGACAGTGAACTTCGCTGAGGCATTAACGCCCATACAGATGATCGTTTATACGCTAGTTACAATGCTCTACATACCGTGCATAGCGACGATCGCTACTCTGGTTAAAGAGTTTGGATGGAAGAAGGCTCTATTCATAACGATATTTGAGATAGCCTTCGCGATATTCATAGGTGGAGTAGCATTAAGAGTGCTGTTGATGCTCAGAATATTCTAAGAAAATGGCTGTCTAATAATCCAGAGTTTTCTAGCTAGAGGGAGCCTCGATAATACTTTGCTGCTGAACACCCCACACACTCATTGGATATGTAACGTTCGCAGGTTTCGCAATCAACGTTGCATGGTGGAGTTGGAAGATTCTTTTTTGCTAGGTACCTTCTAACTGGCATGAAGGGGGAGTAGTGAATATCCCTTATTGGGTAAAACTCTGAGCGGCGTATACCCTCCTTGCTCTTTAGTGAGCATTTCTCCATCGCTATGCTCTCAAGGGTTTCCTGATTCTCAGCTACAACAAGCGCTATTATATTGTATCCACCGATAGTTTTGAATATGTAGACTACACGCGGGCACTCCTCAAAACACTTAATCAGTTTATTTGCGTATTCGGGGCCATCAGTCTCGATTAAGACGACTGCTGCGCATAGATTAAGCTTCTCCAGATTTAGCTGTGCAGAGATGTTTATTATTCCCTCTTTAAGGAGTTTATCAACTCTCTTTTTGACGCCCATACTTGTGTAGCCTGTTAATTCTCCAAGCGTCTTAAAGGTGGTTCGCCCATTCCTTTGTAACTGCGATATTATCTTATGATCCACTTCATCCATAATAATCACTGGTTTGTTTAATAAACGGAAGAAATAAATATAGTTTATCATTTTAAACATCAGAAGCAAACCTTAAGGAGAAGGTAGAGTTGACTGAAAAAACTCAGGTTAAAGATGCTGAGCATCCATCCCTTAAAATGGACGATAGAGAAAGAAGGATCAAAGTAAGGATGAGCAAGGTGAAGCATAAGGTCGCTGTTATCAGCGGTAAGGGCGGGGTGGGAAAAACGATGGTTACTGTGAATTTAGCAGTAGCCTATGCTAAAAACGGTAGAGAAGGACGCGTAGGAATTCTAGATGCAGATATACACGGCCCATGCGTCCCGAAAATGCTGGGGGTGAAGGGAAGGATGCTTCAGGCTGGTCCGCCAGGCATATTTCCAGCCGTCGGTCCATTGGGCATCAAGGTTGTCTCCATGGACTTCCTTCTACCCAGTCAGGAGACACCTGTTATTTGGCGTGGACCTCTAAAGATGGCGGCTATTAGGCAGTTCCTTTCAGATATTATTTGGGGTGAACTTGACCTTTTACTTATCGATCTTCCTCCAGGAACAGGTGATGAACCCTTAAGTGTGATGCAACTCCTCCCAGAGATGGATGGAGTCGTAATTGTCACTATACCTTCAGAGGTTTCACAAGACGTTGTAAAGAAGGCTGTTACCTTCGCTAGGCAACTGAATGTTCCAGTGATAGGCATAATAGAGAACATGAGTGGGTTTGTGTGCCCGAAATGCGGAGCTGAAATAAACATCTTCAGTGTTGGGGGAGGAGAGAAGATATCAAGTGATCTCAACATACCCTTCCTTGGTAGAGTGCCGCTTGACCCTAAAATCTGTGAGGATTCAGATAAGGGCTTACCATTCATAATTGAACATGCAGACTCACCGGCTGCAAAGGCATTCGTGGAGATAGTTGAAAAGATAGAGGAGTTTCTCAATCAAAGAGAGCAATCTACAAACTTGAAGAGTGAAGGTGAATAGGTTGAAGGTTGCTGTTTCTGCTGTGGGTGACAGTTTAGATTCTAGTGTTGATCCACGTTTTGGCAGGTGCGCCTACTTCGTTATTGTTGACACTGAAAACTTAAGTTTCGAAGCTATTCCTAATACGAGCCTATACGCGGCTAGCGGCGCTGGCATACAGGCTGCACAGACACTGGCGAGTAGAGGCGTAGAAGCCGTGATTACGGGTAATGTGGGACCCAACGCCTACCGCGCATTAGCAGCTGCAGGAATAAAAGTAATTACGGGAGCAACAGGAACAGTAAAAGAAGCAGTAGAGAAATACAAAAAGGGAGAGCTTAGGGAGGCTGATTCTCCGACTGTTGGTGGACATTTCGGTTTAGGTGGGAGGGGGCGTGGATGGGGTCGAGGGAGGCGGAATATATAGGGAGTGTGGATGATAAGGAGCTTGAGGAGATACGGAGGAGGAAGCTTCAGAAGCTTTTTAGAAAGGTGAAAAATGGAGGGGGTGGTGAGTTGTCGGTTAGGATCGTAATTCCGGTGGAGGAAGTTGGTCTAGATGGTAGATTAGCGATGCATTTTGGGAGGGCGCCTTACTTCGCAGTTATAGACTTAAGTCCGGATGGGCGGGTACTGAATCAGCAGACCGTCCCTAATGAGAGTGAGCATTTCGGTGGGGTTGGTCGTCCACCTGACCGTATATTA
>CAZHYI010000062.1:0-6518 GCA_964536595.1 uncultured Candidatus Bathyarchaeia archaeon | reverse complement strand
TGCTGCAACCCATATCCCTAATATTTCAACCGGATCAGTTGGATATGCCATTTAATTCTACCTCCTCCTCCCCCTTGCAAAGTAGGCAATATTGCCAAGAATCACCCAGAATACTCCCAACAAGAGACCGATGTTGAGAGTATCGGTTTTCTTTGTGGCCCATGCTAATCTACCAACCAGCTTTTCATACGCCGCTGTATCACGGACTCCCCCTAGAGCGCCCGCGTTTGTTCCTGCCCAGTAGTAGCTTGCCTTCTCAGGTGTGATTGCTCCTACCGTTGCGTAACAGTTTGGTGTGCCAAAAGCGATTGTCCAGTGTTTCTGTATCCATTCCCATCCGCTTCCGTAAACGAAGACCCAGCCGAGATCGAAATCGGCAGCGCTATTCACATTCTTCATTATCTCAAGATCGTCTATTGAGTTACCATATACGTCTGTCTTATATACTGATCTGATGTCTCTGGCGAACATTGCGAATCCTGCTTCTGAACCCGGGAAGAAGCCGAAGTAAGCGTAGTCTTTGCCGTATTCATATCCCCACTCTTCGGGATAACCGACAGCCTCCCATATCTTCTTCATTGTAATTTGGTAGTCTACAGCATATCCTCCAGCTATAACTACGAATTTAAGATGCTTCTTATATATATGATACATTACTGCTTCGCATGCTGGAAGGACATCTGGCCACATGCCAGCTGAACCTTCAACCCAATAGAGAACTAGAGATCCTTCTGGAAGAGCCTCCATAGTTTCATAAGCATCTTTCACATAGGGCTCGGTCACTACGGGTAATCCTAGAACCATGAAATGTGGTATAATTAATGCTAGGAATATTGCCCAATAGATAACTCTCCTATCTAATCTTGCTAATTTATCCCAAAAATTCTCCTCTTCTTCACTCATTCTTTATCTCCCCCTATTCAGCAGCGTATCCTCTCTCCTTACCAGTGATCAATCGAAGGGTCATACCTACCATTCCTGCTCCGGAAGCTATGAGCATGCCTCTAGCAGCTCCAGTTCCAGGGTTAGCCAGAAGCCAAGCTCCTATATCTCCAAATGCAGGGACGGTTGCTACAGCTAATGTTGAATTAAATAGTAACAGTAGAATAGTGCAGATTACTAATATGCTAGCCTCTTTAGTTCTTGCTCTGAAGGCTCTGTAGAGAGCGCTCATGATGAAGAAGCCTGTCATACCGTACTGTGTAGCGTCAAGTGGAGCAGTAATATTCGTGATTATGAATGAGTAAATGGGGTTTGACATAGGATCCAATGTTGCGGCCATTCCCATTAGTCCCAAAATGATCGTTAATGTCAACAAGGCGATCGTATATATGCTGAGGCCCCACTGTCCAGGCTCCCTTCTCTTTATATATGTTAAGTGTAGGCGGTATACGCCTATAACGGCTAATCCCATGGTGAAAGCCATAAGGACAGTTGCCCATTCATACCATGTAGTTGCATATAAAGGAATTGTAGTGAAATAGTCAATTATTACAACCATTGTAGCAATGAAGGTGATTGCTATAACGATTTCACGTCCTTTTATACCTGCTGAAGCCATTTACACATCACTCCTCTAAATGGACAGCGCATCCACTACGGCTTTGCTGCCCGCTGTAATCACTACCATCCCTATGACTATAATAGCGATCAGTATCCATGTCAGCCAGTCAGTAGCTGAAACAGTTCCGAGCTGATCAGGATCTCTAGCGATGTAGGCTCCAGCTACGAACATCTCTGTACCGATGAAGGAGTAGTCGTTGCATGAAATGATCCAAGGAAGCTGATAAATTGAGTTGCTTCCTCCAATTCCGAATGCCCCTGCATTGAAAGACGCTTCAGAGATTGTAAGTGACTCATGCCCGAAAGCTCCTACTATAAGTGATGTGGCTGGCTTCTCCCTTGCCAACCATCCCATGGCATGCGTCACGTACGGGAACCATCCCGGTGCGAAACGAACGTCTTCTGGCCTAAACAGTTCGGGTTTGCCAGCAGCTTTGTACTCCGTCAATAATACGTCCTCTATAATGGGTTTATCGTCGGGCCAGGCAGTACCACATATGACTCTTACCCCTCTCTCAGCTGCCAATCTAGCTGCATACGCTAAGATACTGATACTGGCCATCTTGCCGGCAGCAGAGGTTCCTCCCCCTATAAAGGAGGTTCCAGCTGCTCCAGGAATCCACATCAATGGCCTTCCCATCTCAGCTGCTCTGCCAACTCCCTCCTCGATGGCTTCTAATGCGGCTATCCTTCTGATGAATGGTAATTTCTTCTTAGCCTTGCTTATGCCCACTAGGAACATTATTGTAAAGACTATTAGAAGTATCAATGGTGCTATACGTCCTTCTTGGAATATCAGATATGCCAATAGATTTTTCCTCCCTTTTTTAATTATGTACGGGTTTCCCCCGCACTATTTATTTAATCACGATCTTAGTTATATTTAATTTTTTCCGTAAGTTGTATAAACCTCAACCTTTATAACCTCTAAAAAACCTACAATTAAGATTTTGAACTTAAAAAACATATAAAATAATAAAATAAATTATTTTTTATCTTTTATTTAAAAATGATTTGTTTAGTAAGTTTACTTACCTATTTACCTTCTTTTTTCTTTTTCTCCTCTTTTAATCTCTTTTCTTGAGCTTCTTCAAGCTTCTCTATTAAACGATCCACATTCTTTCTCTTCATAAAGAGCGATGTATACTCGTAACCTCTAATTCCGAAGATTTCAAGGAAGGGGGCTGACGGTAGAAGGACTGTGTAGCTCCCGATGACGGCTACTGGCTTGTAGCTTTCCAGGAAGAAGATTGCGGGAGTCTCCATACCATACTTAGTGATTTTGTTAACAAGATTGTTGATTAACTCTTCCTCTTCCTCTTCAGTTAAAGGTCTAGGGCCGAAAAAGAATGATGAGTGATCTTCAGCTTTCTCTTCATGCTTCCTTTCCTCTTCACCCTTCTCTTTAGATTTTAGACCTAGCTTCTCTAAAATATTAAACATGATAAGGCTAAACACCTCTAGACTTCTCTAACTTAATTTGTTAAAGTCACTCTATTTAAAAATTTTCAGAATGTCCAATTGGTTAAATAGTGAAAGTTCAAAGATCTGACTATAAATAAAAATTAAAACTTGGAATATTTAACAAAATTTATAAAAAACTTTAGTTCCTTTACATCGTAACGTTAAACATCATTGAAGTGACTAACATGAAAGAGGAAGATATTAAGGTTATTTTAGCTACCGATTGCGGGAGCACCACAAGTAAAGCTAGATTCTTCAAGAAGATAGGTGGCGAATACAGATTTGTTGAGAGCGGGGAAGCACCGACTACTGTGGAAGCGCCATTCGAAGACGTAACTTTAGGAGTAAAGAATGCTGTGAGAGAAGTTGAAGAACTAACCGGGCATAAACTGCTTGGCGAAGAGGGAATTATACAGCCAGCAAATCCAGAGATGAATGAAGGGGTAGACATCTACGTTACAACTAGTAGCGCTGGAGGCGGACTTCAGATGTCGGTTGCTGGCGTCATAAAGGAGATGACTGCTGAAAGCGCATTCAGAGCCGCTTTAGGTGCAGGAGCGATCGTGATGGATGTTATGGCAATAGATGATGGAAGGAGAGACTATGAGGAGATACAGAGGTTGCGTTTCTTAAGGCCTGACATGATTCTAGTGGCAGGCGGCACAGACGGCGGTACAATAGATAATGTTGTAAGCATAGCTGAATTATTGGCTGCTGCAGAGCCAAAGCCGAGACTAGGAGTCGGCTTCAATCTACCCGTCGTTTACGCGGGCAATAAGAACGCTAGGGAATATATTAAGCAGATTTTGGGTAAAAAGTTTGATTTGAAGATCGTGGATAATATTCGACCTACACTTGACATGGAAGTGACTGAGCCTGCAAGAAACGCCATTCATGAGTGCTTTATGGAGCACGTTATGTCCCATGCGCCGGGATACGACAAGCTTATGAAGTGGACGCCTGTGCCTATCATGCCTACCCCTGCTGGTGAAGGGATGATGTTCCGTACGATAGGGGAGACCTATAAGGCTAACGTGATCGGTGTAGGTTTAGGTGGAGCTACAACTAATGTCTACTCATATTATGAGGGGAGATTCGTCAGAACTGTTAGTGCAAACTTAGGGATGAGCTATAGTATATGTAACGTATTGAAGGAGGCAGGCATAGAGAATATTATGAGGTGGGTTCCCTTCGAGGTCGATGAAGCCGTTGTACGAAACAGTCTCAGAAACAAGATGATTCGTCCAACCACGATTCCTCACACTTTAGAGGATTTGATAATTGAGCATGCGGTCGCTAGGGAAGCTTTAAGGTTAGGTCTAGAGCATCATAAGTTGCTTGCGAGGCCCTTAAGAGGCGTGAGGAGGGAGAGAGACGTTGCCGACATACTTGATCAGAAATCGTACACTGAGACATATATTAAGATGATGAATGTGGATTGGATAGGTGGAACTGGAGGCTTACTTTCTCATGCTCCAAGAAGAGTACAGTCAGCACTAATCCTTATAGACGGCTTCAGACCCGAAGGAATTACGCGTCTAGCTCAGGACAGCGTCTTTATGATGCCTCATTTAGGTGTCCTATCCACAGTTCATCCTAAAGCAGCAATGGAGATATTTGAGAGAGATTGCTTAGTGCGTCTAGGGACCTGTATAGCTCCTGTCGGAACACTGGAGAAGCAGAAAAAGGAAACAATAATGAAGATGACCATTAAGATGCCTAATGGTGAAGTTTTAGAGGAGTACCTTGAATTTGGAACTATGAAAAGGATACCACTGGGTGAAAATGAGAAGGCGGAGATAGAATTTAAGCCTGAAAAAGGCTTTGACATGGGAAATGGCCCCAATAAGGAAGTGGTAGCGACAGTGGAAGGTGGAGTAGTCGGCATAATACTGGATGGTAGAGGCAGACCCTTAAAGCTTCCCGAAGATGTTTCAGAAAGAAGGAAGAAGCTGTTTGAGTGGTTCAAGGCTCTAAACGCGTATCCAGAATGGTTCTTGAAGAAGTATGGAGGTGACTGAAGATGTCCATGTCTCAAGCCTACACGCCTGGACTGAAAAGGAAAGCACTGTACATTGTCAGAAAGACTAGGAGGCTACCAGTATTCGGGGAGGTTCTAGTTAATGTTGGGGATAAAGTATCTTACAATGATATAGTTGCCCAAACTCAGATCCCTGGTGAACCATTCCTAGTTAATGCAGCTGCACAGTTAGGTATAGAGAATAAAGAGATAGAAACCTACATGCTAAAAAAAGTTGGAGAGAAAGTTAAGAAGGGAGAACCGTTTGCTAGATACTCCGCCTTCTTTGGGTTAATTAAGAGAGTCAGCGTCTCACCAGTAGATGGATATATAGAGAATATATCTAAAATTTCAGGAAAAGTTCTCATAAGGGGTGACCCTATACCGGTTAGGATTAACGCTTACATCCCTGGAACAGTGGTTGAGGTTTTACCTAGGGAAGGAGTTGTCATAGAGACCCCAGCAACATTCATTCAAGGCATATTCGGAGTTGGAGGCGAAAAACACGGGGAAATTAAGGTTCTAACTGAAACACCAAAGGATGTTCTGGGAGCGGAAGATATAACGGACGACTGTAAAGGGAAAGTCATAATTGGAGGATCCAGAATCACTGGTGAGGCCTTAAAGAAGGCTAACGAGTTAGGGGTTAGCGGCATAGTGGTGGGAGGAATAGATGATAAGGACTTGATAGAGTTTCTCGGTTACGAAATAGGAGTTGCTATAACAGGCCATGAAGAGATAAACACAACACTCATCATCACTGAGGGATTTGGAAAGATGGATATGTCTGAGAAGACCTTCAATCTACTTAAAGAAAATGAAGGGAAACTTGCATGTATAAACGGTGCAACACAGATCCGTGCAGGCGTAATGAGACCTGAAGTTATAATTCCATTAAAGAATGTACCTGAAGATCAACTTGCGAAAGTCAGGAGTGGAGAGGAAATATTTGCTGGAGGATTAAGACCTGGAACCCCAATAAGGATTATAAGGGCACCGTACTTCGGAGCGTTAGGTAAAGTTGTTAGTTTACCAGTGGAGTTGAGGACTTTAGAGACGGAGTCTGAAGTGAGAGTTCTTGAGGCTGAACTTGAAGACGGTAGACGCGTAGTTGTTCCGAGAGCTAATGTGGAGATAATTGAAGAGTAAAAATTTCCTTTCCCGTTTTTAACCCTTCATTCTAGGTTCGTACGGCTCATCCTTAGCTTCCATATATTCCTTCAGAACCTCAACTAACCCCTTAAGAGCTAAATCTATAAGTTTCCTCCCTTTCTCTGGCGTTGCAGGACTTGGATCACCAGTAAGCCCTTCAGGATTCATTCCGACACCATATGGTGAATAATCAAGCATACTTGGAATAGGTCGATACAGTATATACCGTGGGTTTTGAAATCTTTCGAGCTTCGGGACTTCGTGATCTTTGAACCATTCTGGATAGATAACCATACCCATAGATGTCTCATATTCACAA
>CAZHYI010000061.1:0-6568 GCA_964536595.1 uncultured Candidatus Bathyarchaeia archaeon | reverse complement strand
TTCTAAAGATTGTTAGAGGCTTCCCGCCAAGCGTACTCGCCGCCTCCTCCATATTCGGAGGAACACTCTCAATAGCAGCTGACATAGATCTAACGAAATAGGTGTAGGTTATGGTTGTGTGTGAGAGAATTAATGCCCAGATCTCTGGAAGCAATAAAATTTTAGTCCAGAAGATGTTTAGGGAGACCCCTAGAGCCACTGAAGGGATAACGATAGGTATATTGATAAGTGTATCTAGGATCGGTGTGAATCTACCCCACCTCCTTCTACCTATAATTATAGCTAGGGGCAGACCAGTCAAAGCATTCAGTAGAGTGGCTACTACGGCTATAGTGTATGATAGAGTCATACTACTCCAAAATTCACTCCAAGGTCCAACTCCACCTATAGCTCGGTATACCGTACCGTCAGTCAGGGCTGAGATTAGGGGGGAGATTATGAACATTGAGGGAATTAGAACAAAAATGAAGAACACGAGTAAGGTTACGGTGTCCCTAACCCTAACAGATAGAGGAGAACTCAAACTCTTCTCTAAATTCGGCCATGTTCTCTTAATTGGGATTTTTATGTGGGGAGCCAGAGTCTTGATTAAGAAGAATATGAAGATAGATAGGAATATGAGTATGAAACTGACGAAGACCATAGGCGCCTCCAAACCCGCTGCCTTAGCATTATGGATGAAGACTGGACCGTTCTCGAAAGCGCCGGCAACCATCACTGTAGCTCCAGTCTCTGAAAGAGACCTAGCAAATGCCAGAAGAAAGGATGCTATTATGGCTGGTTTAAGGATTGGTAATGTAACGGTTCTCACAGCGGTGAAGGGGTGGGCACCTAAAGTTCTAGCAGCAACCTCATACACTTCCCTGTAGTTTAGGAGTTCACCTACCATAACCCTCACTATAACTGGAAAGGAGAAGGCGAAGTGGAGAAGCATTATTAAGAGAACTCCGGGTGGGATGATGCTTCCTCCACCAAAAATTCTGGATAGTCCCTCCTCCCCACTCCAGAAGAGGAGGAAGGAGTAACCTAAGGCTGCTGTGGGGATTATGAAGGGTATGTCGGATAATGAATCTATGATTGTTGTCCATCTAGATTTCCCCCTAACGATCAACCATGCCAATGGTAAACCCGCTATCAAATCTATAATTGATACTATGAAAGCTATTGCGAAGGACCATAGGATCGCTGATTGAGCTCTAGCTAGTAGTTCAGGCTGAGAGAATATCTCGCTGAATAGGTTTATCTTAAAGAATATTCCAGTGAGGGGAGGTAAAAGGATTAGAGCAATGAAGAAAGCTATGGAAGCGAAGTAGCATAAATTCCTAACTCTGGGTTCTGAGGAGAGCTTGTCGAGGCTCTCCCAAACCCCACTCGTCAGAGTATACTTGCGACTGTCAGATCCTATTTTGTTCTTCCCTCCAAATTTTTCCGGTACCTTATGAGCGTGTTGATCTTTAAGTTTGTAAACTCAACATTTAAGTTTCAATAATTAATTTAAATTGTTTTCCATAGTTTTCTATAGTAATCTTTATATTTTATATAAAATATTTAGTAGTGATAACATTAACATATTTTAGAGAGGGATCTATATGCCCGAAGTTAAGAAGGTAGCTGAAGTAAGGAAGTTACAGATAACTGGAGGTTCAACCTACACAGTATCTTTGCCAAAGAATTGGGTTGAAAAGATGGGTCTTAGTAAGGGAAGTCTACTATCAATTGAGGAACAGAATGATGGGGCTCTCGTAATATCTTCAGAAGAGATTCGTAAGCCTGAAGAGAAGATTATTGCATTGATTGATGTTTCTCCGGAAGAGAAGGCTGAGGCGGTGATTAGGAAGGTCATTTCATCCTACCTTGTTGGTTACAATATTATTGAAGTGAAGCCTAAGGACGATAGATTATCCTCTAAACAGAGGAATGCAATAAAGGAGTTCTCTCGGAGAATGCTGGTGGGAACAGAGATAGTGACTGACTCTCCAGAAAAACTGACCCTTCAAGTTCTCTTGGGGTACCCTGAACTCTCAGTTAAGAGCGTAGTTAGGAGAATGTGTGCAATAACAGTCTCTATGCATGAAGGCGCTGTGACTGCCCTCAAAGAGCTTAATCAAGAGTTGGCGCGGGACGTCATATTTATGGATGATGAGGTTGACAGGTTTAGCCTTTACGTTATACGACAATTGAAGGCTGCTGTTCAGAATGAGAGGATAATTAAGGATATAGGTCTATCCTCCCCAAGGGACTGTTTAGGCTATAGGCTCATAATAAAGTCTGTTGAGAGGACAGCTGACCACGCAGCTAAAATAGCTGAGAAAGTTCTACTCCTAAAAACTGCTCCCCCAAAAGAGGTTCTAGATGGCATAGTAAAAATGTCTGACTCTGCAATATCGGTTTTTGAGGACGCTATAGACGCCTTGTTTAGACAGAACTTCGAGAAGGCAGATCTTGTTGTTCAGAGGTCTGGGGAGGTAGCATTAACAGAGGAGGCTTTAAGATCCTTCGTGAACATAAAGGATGTTGAGACCGCATCAACGTTGAGATTGATTGTTGAGAGTGTTAAGAGAACAGCGGAGTACGCTAGTGACATAGCAGAGATAGTTCTTAACTTAACTATAGATAAGGTAATTTCCCCAATTGTTACAAAGTGATGAGAAGGATACTGATATGACTGAGCGTTCCGTTAAGGTTGCGGCTATACAGGTGAGGCTTAGATCAGAATCCAGTAGAGCTAGAGAAATAAACCTCAAAAGAGCCATAGAACTGATGAATGATGCGGTCTCAATGAATGTAGATGTCATATGTCTACCCGAATTATTTTTAGGTGCTGGAACTGTTGAGGAGTGGTCTTCACCGACAGTTAGAGAACTATGCGATTTTGCACGAGGTAACAGCGTCTATGTAATTCCAAACCTCTATATTCATGATGAAGAGGGCAAGTTCAGCGCTAGTCCACTAATAAATCGTAAAGGAGAAATCGTAGGAGTATATAAGAAGACCCATCTGTTCCCTTGGGAGTATAGATTCACCAAGCTCAAGTTAGGTAGCGATTTACCAGTCTTCGACACTGAGTTCGGTAAGATTGGGATATTGATCTGCCAGGACGCTATGGTTCCGGAGGCTCCTAGAGTTATGGCTCTGAAGGGGGCAGAAATACTATTTGTGCAATCTAGAATGCCTGGTCCATTCTTGGTTCCATGGAGAGACGTGATGAGGGTTAGAGCGATTGAGAATCAAGTATATCTGGTCTCTGTGGGTGGAGCGGGATATGATGCTATAGGTACAGTCATGGTTGCTCCACGCCTTGTGAATGATGTGATAGTTGAGGCTGGGAGAGAGGAGCAAGTTGTAACAGCTACTCTAGATCTGGAGTGGCTTAGAGAGGTTAGGAAGAGGGAGAACCAGCCTTTATATTATGTTAAAAGTGTTGAGGATATGCGTAGAGGGCTCAAAGAGACATTGTCATACACTTTTCCTTTAGATAGAAACCCGAAACTTTACAGTAAGATTGTTGAACCATACGACCCAACAGAATTTTAATTGCAGATAAGTTTAGACTCACACCCTCTGAGTATTAGAAGTAATCGTCGAGTGTATAGGCACCCTTCTTCTCGACCTCAGTTGGCTCTGGGAAGAGAAGAATCTTTCCATATTCACCATCGAATCCCGGGATGATCTTCACTTTGCCTTCCCTAACATGAATTATGGCTTTCGCTATATCAACATCAACTATCTTGACCATCTCTTTAAGTGGAGCCTCAAGAAGAACCGTATATTCATCACCGAAGTATTTAACTAACCTACTGTAGATCTCCCACACAAACCGAGTGTTTAGGGAAGATACGCCCTTAACGGTCTGTATGATCTCTGATAGGGGTAAGAGATGCTTATATCCAGGAGCGTCTGGAGGCACATATCCGGGAGGCCTATCAGCCAGTTCCTCAACTCTCTGACTGACACCCTTAGTAAGTCTCCTCCCACATACAGGACAGATATTACCGACTTTAATTGCCTCTTCAGGACTCAATGAAACCTTACATTTCCTATGTCCTGTCCAGTGATACTTTCCGTATGAAGGGTCAGTCTCTATAGTGAAGACCATATGGCTGGGCCCAACTCTCATTATAGCTTCCTTAATGCAGTCGTAACTGCACTCTGTAAGTTCGAAAACGTTGGCTTCTCTGCCTAAGCGCCACGGCCATGGACTGTGAGAGTCGCTGTTAGAGACGAGTAAATACCGATCTAAACTGCTAACCCTCCAGTTCATTGGCGGGTCGGAGGAGAGGCCTGTCTCAACAGCATAAATATTCTTAGTCTGATCTTGGTAGCAATCATCTATCCTATCAAAGCCGCTGAAGGCACCGAATAGGCTGAACCACGGCGTCCAAATATGGGAAGGAATAACCATACATTCTTTTGAGGTTTCCATAACCTCCTCCACAAGCTCCGGAGCTGACATCTCCAGTGTAGGCCGACCATCAACAGCTAAATCTCCAAACCGCTCCAGCCTATCATTTATTTGTGCTGCAACCTCAAGGTTTGGGGCAAAAATGATGTGATGAATCTTCCTCACCTTATCTTCAAATGTGAAGACTGTTGAGACTTCACTAGTGATCATGTATCGTATATGTGTGTTGGAGTCTATGGGGGCGTAGACGCCGCTATCCCCAACCTCTCTAAGGTAGGTTCTGCATTCCTCAAACCATGAGGGGTGCGTAAAGTCACCTGTCCCTAAAAGATCAAGCCCCTTCATCTCTGCGTATCTACTCATCTCCTTAAAGTTCATTCGGAGACTTGTCGCCCTACTATACTTACTGTGAATGTGTAAATCACAGAAGTATAAACGGTTATTCTGCTCTCCCTTCAGCTTCATTTCTATGCCCTTCTACTCTACAGCGTAATATTTCTCCGGCTTACCGATTTAAACGTAATTTCTTCAACCTCATAAAGTGTTTGTAATAATCTTTAATGTTAACTTTTGAAGTATTAGGAAGCATCCATTGTTTTTATACCCTTCAAGTTATAAGATAATTAGTTAATTAATTTAAGAGTGAAGGGAGGGTTCTAATTAGTGATCCACGTTTTTAGGACTGCCAGAAAGATAGTTTTCGGTATGGGCTCAGTGAGGCAAGTCGGTGAAGAGGCTAGGCGAATAGGCTCTAAAAAAGCGGCGATCATAACAGATAAGGGCGTCATAAAAGCAGGGATCATCGATAAAGTTACTGAGTCTCTAGAAAGGGAGAGAGTGGAGTATTTGATCTGGGATGGTGTTGAGGCTGAGCCATCCCTAGAGGTGGGTGAGGAAGCCATATCTTTCGTGAGGGGGGAGGGTTGCGATAGCGTTATAGGTGTTGGTGGAGGCAGTACGCTGGATACAGCTAAAGCTGCCGCAGCCTCAATCACAAATCAAGGAACACTTAAGGATTGGGTTAAAACAGTCTTTCAGAGGAAGCCAGCACCCTTCATTCTGATGCCTACAACCGCTGGAACTGGAAGTGAAGTCTCAAATGTAGCGATCTTCGCTACCCCCAAAGTTAAGTACGCACTTTATAGTCCACTCATGTACCCAGATGTAGCGTTAGTTGATCCTGAACTTACTAGGACTTTACCGCCACCCTTAACAGCCCGCACCGGAATCGATGCCTTATGCCACGCAATTGAGGCGTACATCTCTCTGGAGGCTAACCCAATAACTGACGCTCTAGCGTTGGAGGCTATACGGCTCATTATGAAGAGCCTTAGGTCTGCATACGTGAATGGGGAGAATATGGAGGCTCGGCGAGACATGTCCTACGCAGCCCTAATCGCTGGTTTAGCGTTTGGAAACGCTGGAACGGTGCTTGGTCACGCCTGCGGCTACGCATATGTGTATCCGGCGACAAGTATTCATCTTCCCCATGGATACGCGATAGGGGTTACGATGCCTTACGTGCTAGAGTACAATGCTATATCAAACCTACAGAAGCATCTCACAATCACTCAGCTTTTAGGTGAACCCATTACTGGATTATCGTTGAGGGATGCTGCACATAGATGCGCCTTAGCCTTCAAGAAGCTGTTAGTCGATTTGGATATGCCCGCATCACTCAGAGAAGTAGGTATAGAGGAGGGCATGATACCGTCAATAGCTAAGAACGTATTCAGAAGCCCTAAGCATGTAGCGCGTAACCCACGTAAGGTTACAGAGGAGGATATGGTTAAGCTCTTCAGGAAGGCTTATGAAGGAACATTGGATGTCGAAAGGGAGATGCACCCTAAACTGTGAGGAAGAATAAATGAACGGTTCCGTTAATGATAGGATCTTCAGATACATTGAGAAGAACAGCGATGAGTATATTAAGTTGCTGAGGAAGTTAGTGAAGCAGCCCAGTGTATCCACAACTGGTCACGGCGTTAAAGAATGTAGTGAAATGGTCAGAGACATCTTAAGGGAGAAAGGTTTTGATGTGAAGCTGCTTGGAGATGAAGATGCACCCGTACTCTTCTCTGAATGTAAAGTTAATGAGGCGTATAGAACCTTAATGTTCTATAGCCACTATGATGTTGTGCCTCCAGAGCCTCTAGAGGAGTGGGT
>CAZHYI010000060.1:0-6574 GCA_964536595.1 uncultured Candidatus Bathyarchaeia archaeon | reverse complement strand
TGCACATAACCCCAACTCTTTAATTTATGCCTTAGAGACCTTCAAAAATAAATTGGGGAGATATCCCTTCTTTGTTGCGGGTATGTCTGCAAGCTCCTACACCTACTCTGAACTGGTTGAGTATGGTGTAAAACTTTCATTCTTCAATCTTTGGGAGGAGGGTGAAGACTACAGTTATAGAGGGTACAGCACCAATGATGAATTATTTGGAGCTAACTGGGAGGGCTCACCATTTCAACCATATAAACCCTCTAGACGCACAGCGAACGCTCCAGGACTAACCGAAAGTGATGAGCTGGATATATGGGAGGCACACTGGATCACGAGGAACCCAAGCTACGCCTTCATGATTATAAACTCTAGGAATTGGGGTTCGCTTCACCCTTCAGATCTTTTATGGAAGGATTGGTCATCTGAGGAGAGAGCGTCCTTGAGTGAGGCGCTCGGAAAGCTAAAAGCTATGTTAAACCTAATAGATCTGAATGCACAGTTCAACCCGATAATCAATATTAGTTACCCAACTGAAGTTTCCCTACTCTTAAATAGCGATGTTTTCAATGTTTGGTGTGCATCAATAAAGGAGTTTAAAGATAGAGGGTATCGATTCGTTAATGCAGTGGAGTTACGAAATATACTTGACAACATCCAGAAGAACGGGGCACCCCACACTCCAATCTACATCTGGTTCGATAATTTAACATCTTCCGACCTCATAATTGCTGGTGAACATACGCCATTCGTTATGTTATCTTCACCATACGGTAGATTCATATATTCCCGTAAAGACCCGCTAAAAGACTCTGGAACACCCTTAATCTCAATAGTGTCCTACACCACAGCTAAGGCGCACAATAGCTCCTTCCAAAGCATAAGAGAGCTTACTGGCGTTGGAGAAATGAAGATGAATACATTCATCGATGGCGTTCCGGTAGATATGAGGTGGATAAATGACATATCCGAAGTGAGTATTATGCCCGGTGAGGCTGTAGGTGTTGAGTGGTCTTACACTAAAAAGGAGGTGCCATACATAAATTATAGAGTTTTAACGTATCTTACACCTTACGGCGTTCTAGTCAATAAGGAAATTAATTTCACAGCTAACATTAACGCACAAGTTTCGATTGTACATTACTTAACGGTTCAGAGTTGCTCACCCACACCCTTTTCCGACATTGATGTGAAGGTTGAAACAGACACTGATTATAATTTTGTTTTCTCTTCAAAAAATCCTACCGCTATAGCGAGGGAGTGTAGATTAAACAACACATTAATGCTGACTGCTGATGATGGTTACTCACTTGGCGTGACGATAATTTCGGGAAATCCTGATCAAGTTAGAGTTATCGATGAGGCCGGCGAGTCGTCCTTCCAAACACTTGAGTTCCATTATGATTCAAGAATGTATCATACAGGTGACCGATTAGAGTTAACTTACGCTTTAATTTCTGCAAGTGACATAGAAGACGCTTCATCGTTCGCTGAAGTCATGAAAAATATAATTGAAAAAGTCGAGTCAAGAAACACTTCAGTGTTTATTATAGGAGCTGCATCCACAACGAGGACTGGGTTTAGTGAACGTGATGTAAGCTTAATTCTATTAATTACTCTTTCAATGATTGTTTTACTTACCCGATTATTGCGGTACAGAACCTAACACTTCTTAGAGTTAAGGTTGAAACATAAGAAATCGAAGGTTTCCGTTATTATTCCAACCTTCAATTCGGAGAGAACGATTAAAACATGTATTGAGAGTGTTATGGGAGAGTACCCCTCAGTAGAGATAATAGTTGTGGATAACTTCAGTAGTGATCGAACAGGAAAGATCGCCCTAAATATGGGAGCGAACTTCATACAGAGACGCTGTGATAGAGCTGAAGCTAGAAACATAGGCCTACTACACTCCAGTGGGAATTACGTATTGTTTTTGGATGCCGATCAAAAGTTGTGGAGAGGCACCATAACCGAATGCATTAAAACATGCGTTGAGAAGAATGTTGATGCAGTTAAGATTCCAGAATTGTTTGTGGGTAGAGACTTCTGGGGTGAATGTACAGCGCTCTGGAAGAACTATATGGTTGAAGCTTGGGGTAGTAACGGCGGAATACCGAGATTCTACAATGCAAAATTAATAGATAGAAATAGAGCCTTTAGGGTTGGATTAGCCTTCTGGGAGGATATAGAGCTGTATGAACGTCTAGAAGCAAACGGAGTAAAGGCTGCATGGTGTAACGGCTTAATCATACATTATGAAGACGGAGACCTGAGAGAAACTGTGAGAAAATACTTCCTTTATGGAAAATCCTCAGCTACTCTACCATCCGACTCTGCAAAACGGAATATTTATAGAACAGTCAACCTCACTCTTAAGACCCTATCTTTATTGCTAAGGAAACCTAGAAGACCATTAAGAATCTATTTAGGAACATTCCTAATGGCTGCAATAAAGGCCGTAACGCTCTCTCTAGGTTTCCTCTCTAAAGTCTTCAAGTGAAAACTGAATGAATATACTGATCGTACATCCCCACATCTTTGCTGGTGGAGCAGAAAAGGTTCTACTAAACTTAGCTTATCAACTTGAAAAACATAAATGTAAAGTCGACATAGCAACATTAACGTCAGACCTATCTAAACTTCCTCCCCACCTTCATAACCTCAATTTCATACTGCCCGGAGAAGAAATATGCATCCCTATTATGCGCGACCTAAAATCTACTGTTGAATCGGTGGGTAAAGAGACTAAACTACTGATTGAGCAGATAAGAGAACGTATGGATAGGTATGACTTGCTGAATCCCCATAATTTTCCAGCCTACTGGGCAACTGCACTTGCAGGCTGCCGCAAACCTATAGTTTGGCATTGCAATGAGGTTCTTGGACCCTACGGCCAGACTAGGGACCTATATGAAAATAGCCCAGTTTTCCGTTTAACTCTGGATTGGGTTAAAAAGTTAGACTCTCTCTTAGTCAGAAGGTCAGTGAAGAAGATCATTACATGCTCAGATCTTAATCGTCGCTTAGTTGAAGAGAGATATGGTATAAAACCTGAAGTTGCAAATACATGTGTGGACTACGCCTTCTTCAGCCGTAAAATCAAGAATGCGAAGAGCAAGTTAGGTATAGAAGGCTCCCCCTTACTACTTCATGTAGGCTCACTGATCCAGAGGAAGAACCAGTTAGCAAGCATACAAGCATTAAAGATCCTTAAAGACAAGATCGACTCAGCAAAACTTGCACTGGTCGGTGAAGGACCCTGGAAACCCATATTACAGAAAGCTGTTAAACAACTCAAGTTGGAGAGCGACGTTTACTTTTTCGGCGAGGTGACGGAGGAGAAGTTAAGGTGTCTATACTATGCATGTGACATCAACCTTTATCCAGTTAGAGATCAGAGTTGGGGATTGGTTCCCTTTGAAGCGTTAGCTGCACAGAAACCATCTATCACATCACCCTATTGTGGAGCTGCAGAAACGCTCTCAAGTAGAAAGTTAGGTATAGTTGTGAAACCTGAGCCTAAAAGACTGGCTGAAGCCGCTTACTATCTTCTTAAGAACCCTCAAATAATGGAGGATATTGCTAAGCGTGGTCAAAACTTTCTGATTAATAACTTAACTTGTGAAGTATACGCAGAGAAGATACTGAAGATCTTCCAGAACTCCATATAAATTGTCTTCAACCACCTCAAGAACGGTAATTCTCTACCTAGCCATAACAGCCTCCTTAACCATACCGTTACTGCCATGGTTAATGAATGGCGCCCCCTTCATCGGAGACTCATGGGTTCACATCAAAATAGCTGAAGAAACCATCAAGAGCGGCACTTACCAGCTTAGTGAGTATAATGAACGTTGGCCTCTAGTGAATTTTGTGATTACATTTCTCACATTAGTTACAAAGCTTCCAGTATTACATATCAGCCAAGCTGTACCCTTCCTGGCGGGCTTAACATCTATCCCCTTCTATTGCGTATGTAGAAGATTGAAGCTGCCTAAGTTAGAGTCAGCACTCTCCATTTTTTTGCTTAATTTTAACCCGCTTTACTCTTACATTACATTTTCAGGCGCTATCATGAAAGAGACTGCTACATACTACCTTGCAGTGACGATTATTCTATTAATCTCCCTTCTTAACGGTAAGTTTAAGGCGGGGTCTGGTTGGTTAATCGCCTCTCTAGTAATCGGTTTAGGCGTAATATTGGGGCATCACTATGCAGGATTAATTATACTGGTTGCGCTCTGGGCATACTTAGGGTACCACATCATTTATCAACTAAAAGGAGAAACCCCAACACCGTCAGGACTTATCCATCTGAACATTCTATACACTGTAGTCTTTCTAGCTTACAATCTCTATAATTACCTAACCCTATCAAGATTCATACAACTTCTAAATATCGACGATGTCACACTCATTTCAGCATTAATCCTCATCTCTTGGTACTCACTGCTAAATGAGAGAGGGCTCTTCTCGAGGAGAGCTCCATGGTTAAGTTATGTATGCTTCGCAATTGCAGTTTTAGGTCTGAGAGACGGAATCTACCTTTTAGCTCAACCTGTACCACCAATGAGTTTAGGTGAAATACTGAATTACCTTCTAGCAGGCTCCATAATGCTGATAGGTTTAAGCGTATGCTTAAAACCGCTCGCCATAAGAGCCTACGCCACACCAGCTATCGCCATGCTACTTTTCGCTTTCCTATGGGGGTTCACCTCCTTCGGCTTCACATTGCTCATAAAGTCACTGCATTACTTCTCTCCTCTATTAGCTATAGGTGGAGGCTTCACATTAGCTTCTCTTAGTGCTTTCAAGGGCGACTTGAAGAAAAAGATTTTACGTCCTTCCATCACGCTTCTACTTATTCTTTTCTTCATTTACGCCTCTTTGGTAGGAATAAGGCTTACACTGAATGGTTTAGGCGCATATACGCTTGGTGAAGTGAAGTCGGCATATATAATTAAAAATGTAGAGTTGAAGATTTATGGAGATACCCGAGTATCCTATTTACTGCCGTATCTAAGTGACATGGAAGCTTCGGGTCTAAAACGTGTGAGCGAGCTCAATAGGGGCTCTATTTTGATGCTGTTCAGGAAGAACTGGGAGTTAGGCTTTCTAGCGGGTTACGATTGGATACCTAGAGACAAAATAATTGATATAGATATTGTTAAGCAGCTAAGTTTAGTGTACAATACAGAGCATGCTCAATTATGGTTGACTTGAAATTCAATTGAGTAGGGATCTCTTCAGTCAACTCCTATCAATAGCTGCGAGGGGAGGCTTCAAATTAGGCGCCACCCTATTAACCGTGGCGATATTCACCGGAATGATAACTGCAACCCAAATTATGATCACATCCTACGTTATTAATGCACCCATAATTCAAGAGATAACAATTAACCCTCAATTTGCTGTTTCTAAAAAGCATTTTAATGGAAGCCTTAGAGTTGAAGTAGCCAGTGTAACCCTCAACGACACGATTATTACGGTCTTTTCCACTGAAGATTTAGCTGAATATCTTTACTTAATTGGTTACAGTGCAGAAACTTCCCAGCTTAATTTTGGGGAAGCATTAATCAGTAAGGATCTAGCGCCCTTCATCAGTAACGGAACCCTAACGATTAAGGAACTAAAATTGAAAGTATCTGGCTTTATCGAGTCTCAGAAGACTATCTTAATTTCTTTAGACACTATGACTGCTTTAAAGTTGGAGAGTGAAGATTTTTATTATGGAAAATCTGTTGAGGCTGACCATTCATATATTGCTGAGGCTCCGTCTTCCACTTCACTGATTCACGGAATAAGTCGAGAGGTTCAAAATGCACTTTCAACAATTAAGTATGCGCTTTACACTATCCTAACTTTGACCTGTCTTGTACAGGCTCTACATGTAATGAATGAGAGTAAAGGGGTCTTTAAAGTCTATTTAGCCTTTGCTCCCTCTAAGATGCGGTTATACTCTTCTCTCATATCAATGGCGATCTGTGTGAGCGCTGCAAGCGTTATTTTAGGGTACGCTATTGGTGTTACAACTTCAGCTTCAGCCTCGGCAGTTCTATCTCAACTTCTTAAGCTACCCTATATTAAGCCTTCATTTAACGATGCCTTAATCTTTGATTTAGCTTTAGCCTTCACATCTTCCTCCATCGGCCTCTCAGTTGGGTATGTAGAGGGTTACGCCCATCTTAGCGGTTAAAATCCTTAAATTTAGAACTTTAATCGCTTTCTCTTTAGCTATGCTTATTGCTCTAACATTAAACTCTATAGCATTCAATACCTCATACGGCTTCATTACAACAATTACTCAAATCATGGGAGACATTAAGGGGAAAGTTATTCTGGCACAGAGTGGGTCTAAAGCGATCTATACAAGCATGGTTCCCCAATCGTTAGCTGAGAGCCTAAATAGAATTGATGGGGTTAATGTTCAAAGTGTAATCTTGTCTCCTACAACTATAAGTGGTGAACCTATAGTGTTCAGAGGAGTATCTTCCATCCAATCTTACAGAGATAAAGTGATTTATGGAGCAGTACCAAACACTGAGGGTTTATGGTTCATGGTTGGCGATAAAGCGTACAATAG
>CAZHYI010000059.1:0-6594 GCA_964536595.1 uncultured Candidatus Bathyarchaeia archaeon | reverse complement strand
GATGAGCAAATTATGGCTTGGATAGTTGATACATACAGCCAATTTAAGGGCTATCTAGTTCCGGAGGTTGTTACTGGTAAACCAATATTCCTTGGAGGTTCAGAGGGAAGATCTGAAGCAACATCTTTAGGAGTAATGTTCATTACTAGAGAGGCTGTTGAAGATCGGTCGCTGAAGGGTAAGAGGATCGTTATACAGGGCTTCGGTAAGGTCGGGTGGAACGCAGCTAGAATACTCTATGAGCAAGGTAGCAAAATAATTGGGGTCAGCGACTCAAAGGGAGGTATAGTGTCTCAAGATGGTCTTAACCCAATAGAGGTCTATGAACATAAAATGAAGACTGGAAGCGTAATCAACTTCCCTAAAGCGAAAACCATAACCAATGAGGAGCTTCTAGCTCTGGAATGCGATGTTCTGATACCCGCCGCCATGGAGAATACGATAACTGAAGAGAATGCAAATGATATAAATGCAAGGATCATTGTGGAGGGTGCAAATGGCCCCACAACACCAAAGGCTGATAAGATTCTTCAAGAGAAAGGCGTTAAAGTGGTCCCAGATATTCTAGCTAACATTGGCGGAGTAACAGTCAGTTACTTCGAGTGGGTCCAGAACCTCCACAGAGAACACTGGACCAGAGAGGAAGTTCTAAGAAAGCTTGAGAATATGATGGTTAGAGCCTACTATGAGGTGAAGAAAACTTCAGATGAGAATGGCGTCAGTATGAGAGAAGCTGCCTTGATGGTTGGTGTCGGTAGAGTCGCTAAAGCCTTAAGAACTTTAGGTTTATGGCCCTAAACAAGCCTCTCTACGTCACCCTCACTTTTTATATTTATAGACATATACAAATAATTTACTGTAAAGTCTAAGTGATAAGAATGTCCACAATGGATGATCCTATTGAGATATCTAATTTTAAATTCAAGAACTCAGAGGTTAGAATCACCGTTAATAGGTCCCAACCAGAAATTAAGTTGGGCGGCATTACGGTTGGACCCTTCGAGGAGGGAAGGGAATATAGAGTTAAGTTTTGGATAGCTCAAGAATTAAGTAGAGCGGGGATCGTAAACATTAAGGATGAGGATATGATAAATGCTGTGAAACTATATAAGATTCATTGGACTGAGAGGGTTCAGCCTGTGAAGCGTATATCTTCCTTAACTGAGCATTTCTACCCATTACTTCGCTTCCGGATTTCACAGTTAAGGAGTGAAGCTATGAAGAAGCCTGAGAAGCTTCGAGATTATGAGAACTTTGTGAAGCTTTCGCAAGACATCTTGAACTCTAGATTAAAGAAAATAATTCTTTTGGCTTCATCCACAGAGAAGACTGCTGGAATAACGCAAAACCTAACTATAGAAGAGAAGTGGCTCTACGAGAGATTAACTGAGATTATTGAGCATTGGAGAAGGAGAATATTAAGTTTAGGGGAGGAGAGATGAGCAAAGAAGTTTTAACTACGGATCCTCAAGAAAGATTTCAAGACTTCTTTAAACGGAGCAAGTATCGAAAGAAGATAAGTGATATGGTCATAGCTGGCAGTGAATCCTTGATCGTCGACTTCAATGACCTGCTGGTTTATGATTCAGAGCTAGCTGAAAATCTGATTGAGATGCCCGATGAATATATGCAGTATGCTAACAGAGCTGCGTATGCTCAGCTGAGAATTGAGGATTCAGAGTACGCTGAAAAGATAAAATCCGTAACTGTAAGATTCAGGGAGCTGCCCTTAACAACCTCCCTACGATCACTAGGCTCAACATATGTTGGAAAGTTAATTATGATTGAAGGCATAGTCGTTCGCGCCACCCCTGCAAGACCAATGGTTATGACAGCAGCATTCCGATGCAGAGCGTGCGGAAACATCAATTATGTTGAGCAGAGCGGGCCATTCCTAACCACGCCGCCTCAATGCTTCTCCTGTAACCGTAGAGGCCCCTTCGACTTTGTGCAGGGAGAATCAACCTTTATAGACGCTCAAGAGCTTAGGGTTCAAGAGAAGCCTGAAGATTTACCTCCCGGCCAACTCCCTAGATGGATAGACGTTAAACTTCAAGGTAGGGACATCGTGGATGTGGCTAGGCCAGGAGACGACGTCTCTGTGATCGGCATTTTGAGAGCTACAGCACCGAGGCTTCCAAGAGGCGGCCAGCTAAGACTATTCAACCTATCGATCGAAGCTAACTTTATCGATGTGAAGGGTAAGGAGCCTGAAGTCGTTACTTTAACTCCTGAAGAGGAGAAGCAGATACTTGAGCTCGCTAAGGATCCATGGATCCACAGAAAGATAATTCGTTCTATAGCTCCCTCCATCTATGGTTATGAACATATCAAAGAGGCCATTATGTATCTCCTCTTCGGAGGCGTACAGAAATCACTTCCCGACATAAATATCCGTGGAGAATTGAATGTTCTCCTCATAGGCGATCCAGGAACAGCTAAATCTCAACTTCTCAAGTATGTTGCTAGGATCTCGCCTAGAGGACTATACACTTCAGGTAGAGGAACAACTGCAGCGGGCCTCACAGCGGCCGTTTTGAGAGAGAAGAATGGTGGGATGACTCTTGAAGCCGGCGCCCTTGTGCTTGCCGATAAGGGTGTTGCGTGTATTGATGAGATTGACAAGATGCGGCCTGAGGATAGGGTGGCGATACATGAGGCTATGGAGCAACACACGATCTCAGTCGCTAAGGGTGGGATAGTTGCCACTTTAAATGCTCGGGCAGCAATATTGGCTGCAGCTAACCCCTCCCTCGGTAGATATGAACCGTACAGAACAATAACTGAAAACATAAACCTTCCAGTCACACTGCTCTCAAGATTCGATTTAATATTTATTCTTAAGGATGTGCCCGATAAAGAGCTAGACTCTAAAATGTCTGAGCATATTTTAGGGCTTCATAGAACTAGGGAGTATGTTACTGAGCCTCCTATCAGCCCTGAGTTACTGAAGAAGTACATAAGTTATAGTAAGAATATTAAGCCTGTGCTTTCCGAGGATGCTGTGAATCGCCTCAGAGACTTTTACTTAACTATGAGGGCTTCAAGTGAGGTTGAGGGTAGCCCGATAGCGATAACGGCTCGTCAATTGGAATCGCTTGTTAGGATTGCTGAGGCTAGAGCTAGAAGCGCCTTAAGAAGCGTTGTTCTTGCTGAGGATGCTGAGGCAGCGATCTCCCTAATGAAGAGGTCTCTTGAGCAGGTTGGGATTGATGTCTCATCCAAGAAGATAGATATAGACATCATAATGACGGGTAAGCCTAAAAGCCTCAGAGATAAATTGCAAGTTGTTCTTGAGAGAATAATTGAGTTGGAGAGGGAGGAGGGAATGGCTAGGAGAGATGAGGTTGTGGAGTCGCTGAGTAGAGACTATAATCTTTCTCAGAGTGAGATTAGAAGGTTGATTGGGCAACTTCTGCGTGAAGGAACTATATACTCACCTAGAGAGGGATACCTAAAGAAGACGTGAATTAAAAGGGTTTAAAGATTGAAGATTTGGCAGTTACCGGTTCCAGAGAACCTTAAAGAAATTATAGCCTCAACAGGAATTGAGGAGTTATATCCACCTCAGATAGACGCTATAAATGCGGGGGTGCTTGAAGGGAGAAATCTTGTTCTAGCAAGCCCTACTGCCTCCGGAAAGACATTGATCGCTGAGTTATGCGCCCTAAAGCATGTTATGGAGCGTAACGGAAAGACACTCTATTTAACACCGTTAAGGGCGTTAGCGAATGAAAAGTACAATGACTTCATGAAGTATACTCAGTTGAGAAGGCGGGATGGAAGAAGAATCAGAGTTGGGATTAGTACTGGAGATTACGATAGCAGTGATGCGTGGTTGGGGAGATATGACATAATTGTGACGACTAACGAGAAGGCGGATTCTCTTCTGAGACATAGAGCGGACTGGATGAGCGATATATCTCTAGTGGTGACGGATGAGATTCATGTTATTAACGATGCTGAGCGAGGACCAACCTTAGAGATTGTGCTCGCTAGACTGAGACAATTAAACCCTAAGATTCAGATTCTAGCCTTAAGTGCAACCATAAGCAATGCGAATGAGATTGCTGAGTGGCTTAACGCGGAGGTTGTAACTACTGATTGGAGACCGATTCCTCTCAGAGAAGGTGTAATAGTGAAGAACGAGATCATGTTTAAGGATGGAGGAGCAATGAGAATTGGAGAAGCGGTCAGTAAATCCCCTATCAATGTTGTTCTGCATGTATTGAAAAATGGTGGTCAAGTCTTAATCTTTACTGGGACTAGAAAAAAATCTATGAATCTAGCTAAAAAGCTTACTGAATACGTGAAGGACTTCATCTCAAAACCCGTGAAGAGGGCGCTTTTGGGGCTCTCCAACAAGATCCTAGCTACTGGTGAAAGAACCAAGATAAGTGAGCTTCTAAGTAAGGTGATTGAGTGTGGAGTAGCTTTCCATCATGCTGGTTTAACATCCTCCCATAGAAGACTGATTGAAGAATCCTTCAGGAACGGAATTATAAAGGTTCTAACAGCTACGCCTACCTTAGCTTCAGGCGTTAACTTACCTGCGAGAACCGTGATTATTCATGATTACCGCAGATACGAGCCGGGATACGGCTACTATCCCATATCGATACTGGAGTATAAACAGATGGCTGGTAGAGCGGGTAGGCCCAGATTCGATAAGGAGGGGGAGGCTCTACTGGTAGCGAAGACTGATGAGGAGGCAGAGTACTTACTTCAGAACTACATCATCGCTAAGCCTGAGAGGATATGGTCTAGGCTTGGGGTTGAGCGGATTTTGAGGTCGCATGTTCTATCAACTATAGCTGCGGGATACGCATACAATGAAAATGACATCTACAACTTCTTTGACAAAACATTCTATGGTTACCAATTCAGCTCCTCCCTGATTAAAGGCACCATAGAAAAGATTATACTCTTCCTCTATGAAGAAGAAATGGTGAGTGTAAAGGGTAACATAATCTCAGCAACAAACTTCGGTAGAAGGGTATCTGAACTCTACATAGATCCAGTCTCAGCAGTAATAATAAGGGACGCTCTCTCCCTAAGACCAGCTAAATTTACCGAAATCAGTCTTCTCCACATGGTTTCCCATACTCCAGATATGTATCCGCGATTACGGCCTTACAGAAGAGAAATTGATGATATAGAACTCTTCATGGAGCATCATAGAGACGAGTTCATAACAGACTTTCTAGAGGAGTATGGTGATTATCTAGATTACGAGGACATTCTGGGAGAGGTTAAAACTGTATGGGTTTTATACTCATGGATTAAAGAAAGATCTGAGGACGAGATACTTAACAGATTTAATGTTCAGCCCGGAGACCTATTCAGACTTACTGAGTCGGCTAAATGGCTTCTCTATAGCTCTAAAGAATTAGCTAAACTTCTTGGACATAAAGACTTAATCCCGAAGATTAGGGAGCTGTATGAGCGGGTGGAGAAGGGAGTGGAAAAGGAACTTCTGTCACTGGTTAAATTGAAGGGTATCGGGAGAGTTCGTGGACGCATACTCTACAATGCAGGCTTCAGAACAATTGAAGACATTAAAAATGCTCCTCTTGAAAAGCTTATTGAAGTACCGAATATTGGAGCAAAATTAGCTATGCAAATTAAGGAGGAGGCTGGTGGAACAATAAAGAGGGATAGATGGGAAAGAATTAAACGATCTAAAGATTGGAGGCAAAGCGCAGTATCAGAGTTTTAATGTAGTAAATAGTTTCAGTTTCTTCCATTATCTATATAAGTGGTTCTCCACATTCAATCTTTAGAAGATGCTATCCACATCCTCAATAAAGAGCTTCCTAAAGAAAATTTACCTACTAGAAGTTTATGGTAGACCAATAGGAATAATCATTCTAGTAGCTTCTTTCCTCTTCGCCTCCCTGCGCCATCTCTCTCTACTTTACGTTACCACCTCACGCAGTTATTACTTGTTGAACACTTCACTTTATTCCCTATTGAGGGAATACACATCTATGTTCTTCGGTTTTTATAGAATCATAGAGAACATCCTATTTTTCTCAGGCTTACTGCAGCTTATCCCCATCACTATTCATTATTTCATGTTAGCTGCAATCTTTGTAGCTATTGCCATCTGTCTATTCTTGGGAAGAGGATTATTGATGGTAGTGATGCTCCTTATGATAGACTTAATAATTGCTATAATGACTACTATAGGGCAGTCCTTCAGCAGCATATATTTCTGGAGTGGAGTAATCGGTGCAATATTCAATCAACTCATGATCTTATATCTCTCCCAAACGCATGTTCAAGCTTTCTTTGAATCTAAAAAGAAAAAGAAAGAGGAGTCATCACTCTACAGTGAGAAATGAACTACTCTATCTCCTTCTCCCGCTCCACCAACTCAACAAGTACATTGTTTACGCTTTCAGGCTCAATGAAAGCCACTTTAGCTCCTGCCCCACCAATCCTAGGTTTTTCGTCTCTAAGTTTAATCCCCGCACTCTTCATTTTTGCTAATGCCGCTTCAATATCCTTTACTCTGTAGGCTATATGATGTAGCCCTTCCCCCTTCTTTCTAATGAACTCGGCTAGAAATCCTTTAGGGTCCAAGGGCTC
>CAZHYI010000058.1:3897-6602 GCA_964536595.1 uncultured Candidatus Bathyarchaeia archaeon | reverse complement strand
TGTACCTTCTAGGTGAAATGCCTAACTCGTCACAGAGTCGTAAGTAACTCATACCCCTATACTTCTCAGGAATCGTTCCCAGTTTACTGTTCACTTCATACCACTTTTCGATTCTAGGTTGCCACACAACCTTATCGACGGGTCTACCCTCAAAAGTCGCTATGATTCTCTCCCTAAAACTCATCATTTTTACCGATTAACCAATTAGTTAGTGTAGACTCTATAAACATTCTCATAATCGACTCAACTCAGGAGGAGAGAGTAACTGTTCTTCGCTTAATCTCACTCCTAATTAACAATGGAATAAAGATTCCTGGAATAGTGATTATTGACGCTAACTTAAAGATGGACTCTGTGGATAAGGTAAGTGTTAAGATCCCTGAAGTAACTGCTCCAAGGGCTTCACCCACATTAAACATTGTTGATAGGTAGGCTGTGGCTACACCACTAATTTGTTGTGAAGTCGTATATCCAAGGAGAGACCACTCAGTCACAGCTCTCGTTGCATGAGCTAAACCATAAAGAATCATCACGAAAATTAGGAGATAAAAATCCTTTGATTCCGCAATTAATAGGTAAACGATCGTTAGCGCAGTGTAGGAGGCAACTAGGGGAATTTTGTGCCCAATTCTATCTGAAAGCCTTCCGGAGGGAAAGCGGAAAATCGTATTTGTTACACCCTTAACTCCGAAGAGAGTAGCGATTAGGGAGGATGTGAGGAGAAGATTTTCTGAAGCGTACACCGCAAATAGGGTTATGAAGAAGGAGTTTGTTAGGGAGAATATTAAGCGTAGAAAACTTAAGATCAACACGTTCCTTGAAGTAATAATATTTCTTAATGATGCTGTAAGGCTGAATCTCACTTCACCTCTTTGCTCTTCTATTTTAGAGGGGAGAGTATAGGAGGAGCGGCGGGTTTTCAAGAAGAGGATTAACCCTAGAAGCGGGATGATGGATGAGAACTGGAAGAGTTCAACAAAATTTAGATAGTTTAGGAGGAAGCTGCATAGAAATGGTCCGAACATTGAGGCTAGACCAAAGGAGGTTAAGAATCTTCCTATTCTGTCACCTCGCTTTCCCGGTGGAGCTAGATCTGAAGCTATAGCCAGGGCTGTGGGTGAGAAAGCGGCAGCTATTAAGGCGTGAAGAACTCGTACTGGGTAGAATTGGGATGGGGTTGAGACTAGGGAGTAAAGTAGTAGGATGATGGATTGGGCTAGTAGGGCGACTGGGATGACCGACCACTTTCCTATTCGTTCAGCTATCATCCCCATAGGAAGTTTTGCCACTATAGCTGTAAAGGAGAGAATTGACATTATCAATCCTAACTCGAAGGTTGAGGCGCCTCTCTCCACTATGTAGAGAGGTAGGATGGGCTGTATCGTCTGGTTTGTTAGGAAGAATAGTGAGGACAGAAGTATTAGGAGATAGAACTCCTTAGAAGCATTATCTAACCTTCCTATTATTCCATTAAATCGGCGTCCTCTAAATGAAAGGCTTAGCTTATCCCAGAACCTCAGGTAACCCATCCCTTCACACGATTAATCAAAAGTCACTCTATAAATATTCTTGTGAGAACCCAGAAAGATTATGTAAGCTTTCGATTTCTCTAGTGAAACTACATTCGCAAACTTTGAAATAGAGCCTTAGGTGAATTATTAATTAAATTATTTGGAGGTTGATGGATTGCCTATATTCAAAGCTGAGCAGCTCTACAAGATAGGAATGGGTATCTTTATGGGTTTCGGTGTCAGTGAGGAAGACGCGAAGTGTGTTATGGATCATTTGATCCAAGCGAACTTGATGGGGCATGACTCCCATGGCGTTATGAGAATAAAGGATTATGTTGATTGGATTAAGGAAGGAAAGCTGAATGTGAAGGCTAGACCAACAATAATTCATGAGACTCCGACAACAGCGATAGTTGATGGGAAGTGGCAGTTTGGTCAAGTAACAGCGAAGATGGGTATGGAATTAGCTATAAGGAAGGCTGAGGAGAATCACCTCGGCGCTGTTGGGTTGATCCACTGTAACCATATAGGTAGATTGGGTGCCTATGCTCAGATGGCTGCGGAGCGGAATATGATTGGATTGGCAATGTGTAATTCGGGTCCTCAGGGGGGCATTGTGGCGCCCTATGGAGGAAGGAAGCCTAGGTTAAGTACGAACCCTATAGCTGCTGCTGTTCCCACTCGTGAAGGAAAGCCTTTCCTAATGGATTTCGCAACGTCAGTGGTTGCTGAGGGTAAGGTGAGGATAAAGCACTTTAAGGGTGAGAAGATACCTCTCGGCTGGATACTGGATAAGGAGGGTAAACCGACCGATAATCCGGGAGACCTTTATGATGGAGGTATGCTACTGACTTTTGGTAGGCATAAAGGTTATGCATTATCACTCCTCATCGACATTTTGGGTGGAGCATTAACTGGGGCCGGCTGTACATGCAGTGAGGAGTATGAGAGGGGAAACGGAACCTTCATGTTAGCATTGAATATTGAGGGTTTCTCTCCATTAGAAAAGTTCTTTGATAGGGTGGATGAACTCTTCACGAAGGTTAAGGAGACGCCTACTGTGCCTGGTGTTGAGAGGGTTTTGATACCTGGAGAGCTGGAATTCGAAGTTATGGAGGCTAGACGTGTCGAGGGGATAAACATAACAGAGAAGACATGGGAGGACTTAACTAATCTAGCTAAGGAAGCAGGTTT
>CAZHYI010000058.1:0-3797 GCA_964536595.1 uncultured Candidatus Bathyarchaeia archaeon | reverse complement strand
GGTAGGTTTGCGTATCACCTGAAGCTTCTTGTCGGGGCTCGCCTAATAGAGTTAGACTCAACCACGAAAAGGTACAGGTTGACTGAGCTTGGGCGAATGATAGTTGATATGACTGAAGAGATAGAGTCTAAGGTCTCATCTAGGAGACCTATGCTTGTTAGGACAAGTAGGGCTTCCCTGGAGGAGTTTGATAGGGGAAAGATCGTTAACTCACTAGTTCTTGAAGCAGGGGTTCCTTTGAGAGAGGCGCAGAGAGTAGCGAGGGAGGCTGAGAGGCGGCTGCAGAAGTTCAGAACTAAATATTTAACGGCGCCTCTGATCCGTGAGATCGTTAATACAGTTCTGGTAGAGCGTGGTTTAGAGGAGTATAGACATAAGCTTACAAGGCTTGGTCTACCAGTATATGACGTAACAAACCTAATGAAGGGAGCCAGTGAGTCAGGCTCCAACGTTAATGATATCATTCACTCAGCGGGTGAAGCAATATTCTCTGAATACACGTTGCTGAATGTATTTCCCAGAGATGTTTCGGATGCTCACCTTTCAGGCATACTTCACATAGAGAAGCTTGGAAGCTGGATCCTAAAGCCTCAAGAGTTCTTCCATGACTTGAGATTTCTATTTCGACATGGCGTACGGTGTGGAAAGGCTGAACATTTAGAGGTTTCCTTACACCCTCCTAAGAGCTTCCCTGCAGTGCTTGAATTCTTAATAGATGCTTTAGACCTTGCATCCCAAGATGTGTCTGAAGGGCAGATCCTACAGCACTTCAATGTGTTCCTTGCACCCTTCATTAGAGGCTTAAGTGAAGATGAGGTGAAGAGAGAGCTAAGCCGCTTCATTATGCGACTGAAACAAAAATTCAGGGAGCAGGATATAACCTTGGGTTTAGAGTTATCAATGCCTGAGTTCCTTGAGAGGAAGGCGGCTTATGCTAATGGTGGAGTTAAGGTTGGGACATACTCGGACTATGTGGAGGAGAGCTTGAAGATAGCTTCAATGGTAACAGATATACTTCTTGACAGTAAAGACGGTAGACCCACCTTAAATCCTGTACCAGTCTTTTACATTAGGGAATGGAATATTGAGCCCGAAGATCCAGAGTGGGATGTGCTATATAAGGCGCATCAATTAGCAGCTGAAGTCGGCACCCCTATATTTTCGAACCAGTGTAGGAAGATCTGGGAGAAGTCGGCGGCTTCAACCTCTGGATCGAAACTTAACTCTGAATGGACTGGAGATTGGGAGGTGGATACTCTCAGGACAGGGGTTTTGGGAAGGGTTGTTCTGAATATGCCTAGGGTGTACTACGATTCTATGAAGAGCAGAAGGCGGTTTGACAGGTTATTGGACGAAAGGGTGGAGATGGCTGCTCGGGCATTGGAGATTAAGTATTTAGCGATAAGGCAGAGGGGGGAGGAGGGGCTCCTACACTTTCTGGATCAATCAAAAGCTAGGGAAAGTTACTTCCGACTGGAGAATTCTGAGATGCTGATAAGTGTGATTGGCTTAAACGAGACTTTAGCGCTACTGTTAGGTAGGGAACCCAACTACAGTGACGGTGATGTGAAGACCCTAGAGAAGCTTCTAGACATGATTATTGAGAGCGTCGAGAGGTACTCCTCCAAATACAAGAGACGTATAAGGTTATCAATGACTTCAGAGAGTGAAGCTGCTGAGAGGTTAGCCAGCTTAGATGTTGAGCGTTATGGATGGGCAAAAGTTAAGGCGGAGGGAGACAGAGACAACCCAATCTATACTGATTTAGGAGCTGTTCCATTGACACGAAACATTTCATTGAGGAGGAGGCTGAAGGTTGAAAGCGTTGTGCATAGTAAGGCGGTTGGAGGACACCTAGCTGTAATTCAGCTCGAGGAGCAGAATCCCGAATCGATGCTTTCTCACACATTATCAACAGTGAGAGAGTTAAGTTTAGGATTGTTCACGTACTCCATAGACTTCACATACTGCTCAGAGTGCGGGAAGATAATTAAAGGAACACCGCCTAAATGCCCACTCTGTGGCTCTGTAGGAGCAATAACAGGGTACAGTAGACTAACAACGAAATACACGCCTCTATCCCACTGGTCTCCGCAAAGACTATCCCTAAAAGGAAGATACAAGAGATACGTTATCAGTGATGATTAATTCCCGATTTCGATGAGTGCTACATGAGGAAACCTACTACTCTACGGCTCCCAAGACAAGAGCCAGTAAAGCCATCCTTGTTACAACACCATACTTCACTTGATCAAAGTATTTAGCGTAGCTTGTAGAGTCAACTTCAGGCGCTATTTCACCCACCCTCGGGAGAGGATGCATCACGATGAGGTCGTACTTAGCGGATCGTAATATATCTAGATTAATCTCGTATGAGCCCCGAACCTTTTCATACTCCTCCAAGTCGGGGAACCGTTCCTTCTGAATCCTAGTTACATACAGAACATCCAGTTTAGGTAGAACACTTTCTAAATCCACATCCTCCTTCACATTTATCTTGCCTGAAATGTCATTCAGCACCTCCCTACGCATCCTCAACAGTTTAGGCGAGATCAAGTAGAGATCAATCTCATAGTTTGATAGCGCATAAGCTAGGGAGTGCACGGTGCGACCGTAACGTAGATCACCCATCAAGGCAATGTTAAGACCATCAATGGTTCTCTTGGCACGATAAATTGTGTATAGATCAAGTATTGCTTGGGTCGGGTGTTCCTCTGCACCTGAACCAGCATTTATGACTGGAACATTAGAGAACTCTGCAGCCAGCTTTGCTGAACCCTCAAGAGGATGCCTCAAAACTATCACATCAGCGTAATTCTCAACCACACGAACAGTGTCAGCTAGATTTTCACCCTTCTCAACTGAGGAGGCTCTAGGTTCAGCGAACCCTATAACTGAACCTCCCAACTTGTACATTGCAGTCTCAAAGCTTAAGCGGGTTCTTGTGCTCGGTTCATAGAAGAGTGAAGCTAAAATTTTACCCTTCAACATTTCAGAACCGTTGACCAGAAGAGGCTCCATAGCCTCAGCTATCTTAAGTATGTAGTCTAACTCCTCCCTACCGAAGTCTCTTATTGAGACTATGTCCCTTCCTCTAAACATTCATGCCACCCTTAAAACTATTATAAGTGAAATAACAAATAACTCTTTCATCCTTCAAATTGATTGGGGATAGGAATGGCTGAGAGGATATTAAGAGTCACAAAGATAAGGGAGGGCACAGTGATCGATCATATAGCCAAGGGACACGCATTAGATGTGCTTAAGATTTTAGGTATAACTGGGCGGAGAGAGAAGGGCATAATCACAGTCGCTATCAACGTTCCAAGCAAGAAGTATGGAGTTAAGGATATAGTGAAGATTGAGGGGAAAGAACTGATGGAGGATGAGGTAGATAAGATAGCTCTTCTAGCCCCACACGCAACAATAAACATAATACGTGACTATGAGGTTGTGAAGAAACAGAGGGTTAAGCTACCCACAGTTATCCGAGACATAATAAAGTGCGGTAACCTCTCATGCATCTCAAACAGTAAGGAGCCTATTCAACCCACATTTTACGTTGAGAGTGAGGAGCCCCTACGCTTAAGGTGTCACTATTGCGGCCGAATAATGGAGAAGGATGACATTATGAAGCAGTTCTGATAGAATTATGCGCCACGCTGCGTAAGCATCAATATTGCTTTAGCTAAATCCCCATCCGACTCTATCAGCGCTGCTCTAGCTTCCTCAAGGCTCGCACCAGACTGTTGAGCAACCAACTGGACATCCTCTTCAGGTATCTCCTTTGTAGGCTT
>CAZHYI010000057.1:0-6653 GCA_964536595.1 uncultured Candidatus Bathyarchaeia archaeon | reverse complement strand
CGATGTCAAAAAGCTTATCTTAGTAGTACATCATTCTATCTTTAAGGTTTTATTCATGAAGGTTGATGAAAAGTTTAAGCCACATACAGACCTCAAGAAGCTTTATTACAGTTATTTATTGATGGTCTCCGCAATCATTTTCTTCCTAGCAATTTTACCCTCACTTATAGCATCCTTCATCTATAGACCCTTCACCGAAGCATTAATAATATCAACCTGTCTCTTTCTCCCTTTCCTACTGGCGGTTGGCTTCATAGCCTTCTGGATTCCCAAATATTATCAGTCCGTATGGTATCTCTTTACGAATAACGAAATAATCACTGAGAGAGGAGTCTGGTGGAGGCATAAGAGTACAGTTCCATACAACCGCATCACCAACATAGATGTTATACAGGGACCAATATCGAGACGTTTCGACCTAGGAAAAGTGCGGATTCAAACAGCGGGTTACAGCGCAACTGGAGGGGGCGGAGCAATAGCTGAAGCATCAATATTCGGCGTTAAAAACTTTGAGGAGATAAGAAGTTTTATTCTGGATATTGTTAGGAGGCTTAGGCCTGTAGCCGTTGAGGCAGGTATTGAACTAGCAGCTCCAGAAGAGACGGCAAAACAGATTCTATATGAACTCAGAAAGATCAGAGAACTATTAGAGAGGCACCAAATTAAAAGCTGAAGAATCCTACACTCTCTCCAACAGATCTCCAAACATTCTTTAAAACGCTATAGAGTCTCCACCCCGTTCTAAGAGTTATCTTTCGCTAATACCATCTGAGCTTCCTTCCTACTATATCGCCTATATACGCTCAAGAGTAGACTTTGCGTTCTCTACTTTTAGGTCTCTATGTACCCTAACATGTTTCCATATCGCGTTTAAGCTTTCAGCTAGAGCTATATCTACACTATACATTGAGATGCCTCTTTTCAAGAAGTCTGTTATGAAGCTTCTAGCTTCCTTAGAGTCAACTTCAGCTGTAACGAGCTTTACAAGAAGATTAGAGTCTAAAACGAGGCTCAACGTTCTCTATCCTCCCTAAAACCACCCCGACAATAGTCGGCGTATAGAGAGGGCCACCTATAACTGAAACAACAAGCACTCCTGTTACCACAGTTAAGTATTTTTCGACTATATCCTCTGGAATGTAAGCTACCACATAACTTACAACGATTAAGCCTAAGATGAAGTAGAGAAGCATCATCTTCGCTAGATGAATTGAGAGATATATTAAAATATTTTAATATTGCTATAAGGTAGTGTGGGGTGACAGAGTTTAGCGGCGAGGTCATCCGTTTAAAGAGTTGGGATGAGTTTAAGTGTCTAGCTATGAAATTAAAACCTAAATCCATAGTTTATAATATAGAGCAAAGTGTTCCGGCAAGGGAGCTCACAAGTTTGAGGTTGATACTGCCCACTGAAGGAAAGCAGTATGTGTTCCTCGATTTTCCGAGAGGGCGGAGATTGAAAGAGACAGGCATTCAGCTTCATAAAGATAAGAATGGAAACGATTGTTTAGAGGATGGGGACGTAATTAATTTTGTTAAGAAGGAACTCAACAGGAAAGACTTGATAGTTTGTTCTTACTGGACAATTTAGAGAAGTACACTTACAAAAAGAACAATTCAATTATTTGTTTCCGTTAGAAATGTTTTAAACAGGATTTGCTTGGCGTCTTCAGTGAGCGAGTAGATCCTTTTATTTCCCTCCTTCTTTAAGTTTAATTTGAATATTTACATTAATTCTGCTCTAAAAACGAATAATCTGCAATCATGCCTCATTTATCCTATAGCCTCTAAACCAACAGTGCCGAGTAACTTCTTAAGGTCGCTTCTGGACTTAATGAATACTTGGCAGTTCCCCAACTTAACATTCTTTAATCCAACCTCCTTAACTGCTTTGTACGCACTTAGCATCTCCTTTATGGTTGGACTCCTCACACTCAGCAGTTTATGTGCTGGGAAAAACGCTAGTAGCGTGAACGGTATCTCAGAATTCACATTACAGAGTAATTCCGCAATCTTGACAAGCTGGTCGGTTTCAACCCACCCCGGAATGTAGAGCGATAACACCTCAAGCGTGAAGCCTCTATCCACTATCCATTCAGGCGTTTTCAGTATCCATCTATTGGTTACTCCACACAACCTTCTATAGGTTTCTTCATTATACGCCTTTATGTCCAGCCAGAAAGAATCTAAACCAGCGCTTGCAAGCAAATCCAAGTTTTCAGGCGTAAGTCCATACCCATTAGTCTCCAGCAAAACCCATAATTTGCTGGAGCATCTAGACTTAATCTTTTCAGTAGCCTCTGCATAGAACTCTGCTTGGCACGCAACATCGCCTCCTGTGAAGGCTACAATATTCCTTGCAGGCCCATAGCCCTGTTCACTCAGAACTATCTGTTCCGGCTTAAGCTTTCCTGGGCAGAGTTCACCCCTATGGTCTTGAGTTACGCATAAGCCGCAGTGGTGGCATAGATCGGTTGCGTGCCACATGGTTGCCCTTTCACGAGGCTCCCAAACAGTAACTACAGCCTCATAGTTGACTGCGGCTTCAGCTATCTCATCGGTTGAGAGCCAGGACCCATTGTAGATCTGGGAGAAGCTCCAGGAGTGACATTTAAGGCATGAGTGGTTACATCCGCTCTGATATATACTGAGATAGTCCTCCGGCCTTGATAGCTGCACCGACTTCACTAATCTACGCCAGCTACCATCCTCCCACCTTAAGGTTGCTTCGCAGGCAGGTTTAAATGAGTTGTCGGGCATCCTAACTAGGCAGCTTCCGGGAACATAGCCTAACTGAACCATCCTGCAGCGGCTTTCTTTCTTTATCATCCATTTCTTCTCCAGTATGACTAATTCGTCTCCATAAAAGAATAAATCTAATCCTATATCGGGTTTTGCAGTTTAGGGGGTCTTCGAGGAGGCGACGGATTAATTAAAGTTCTTTATAAAGGGATTTAAGAATCAAGTAGAAAAATACCTAATGGTAAAATATTTATGGATCCGAACGTCTAAAAATTAGAGAAAAAAATGCCTCGTCCTAAGGGTTCTTTAGGGGAAACTAAACTTAAGATTCTGGCGATACTTTTTTTCAACGAAAACTGCAATGAACACTCCTATGGGTATAGTGTCTGGGAGATCCTTAAGGAGAAGTTTCACTGTTATATGAATAAAAGTTGCCTACGAAACGTCTATCATCACTTAGAAAGCCTGGAGAAGCTGGGTTTAGTGGCTAAGAACGGGAATGTGGAGATTTCTGGTGCGCCGCCAAGAAACACTTACATTCTGACTGAGAGAGGAAAAGCTCTCAAGAGCAAGTTTGATAAATACCTCAGTCTCCTAGAGACATAACGCCCTTTTACTCATTCCGAGGCGTTTAAAGATTTATTTCTCAAAATTATAGTGGAGAATAAAATCTCAGATACGCCGATAACTTTTAAGTTTAACCATGTCCTCAAGGATTATGATTGAATTTGTGTGCAGCCAGTAATGTTGTGGATGTTAAGGATCTAGTTAAACGATTCGGTGCATTAACAGCTTTAGACGGCGTCTCCTTCACCGTTGGTGAGGGCGAAATCTTCGGTCTCGTCGGCCCGAACGGAGCAGGTAAAACCACAATGTTGAGGATTATAGCTACACTGCTTCTACCCACAAGTGGATCGGTTAAGGTTTTCGGGTATGACGTTACTAGGGAGGCTGATAAGATACGTCCATTAATCTCCTATCTCGCGGAGGATTCTGGAACCTATAGGAATCTGAGTGGGTACGAGTACCTTTCTATAGTGGCAAAAATTTATTTCAGCTCTAAGGTTGATGCTGAAGAGGCTGTTGAGGAGGCAGTTAAGATCTCGGGGTTGGAAGATCGAATAGAGGATAAGATGAAGACCTATAGTAAAGGTATGAAGAGGAGAATACAGATGGCTAGGGCTCTAATGACTAAACCTAAACTTGCAATTCTTGATGAACCCACCGCTGGACTGGACGTTTTCCACTCTCAATACCTGAGAGGCGTCGTTAAGGATTACGTTAAAAGTGAAGGCGGTTCGGTCATTCTTTCAAGCCACAACATGTTAGAGGTTGAGTATCTATGCTCAAGAGTCGCTTTTATTCATAAAGGAAGAATTGTGGTTGAGGGTGAACCTCAAACCCTGAAGGATAGGTATAACGCATTGAACCTTGAGGAAACATTTATGAGGGTTATAGAATGGGCAAGTTAATGCCTTTGGTGAAGAAGGAAGTTAAGGATCTCTTAAGGGATCCAAGGATCTACATTGGATTGATAATTCCAATAATCATGTTACCGCTTATGGGCTTCTTACTCTCAACAGCCATGACAAGTACTATGGAGGCTGCTATGAAAGAGTTTAATATAGCTTTACTTGACTATGATGAAAGTGACGCTAGTGAGGATTTAGCAACCATACTTTCCCAAGTAGGCTTCAACATATACCCTATTCATTCCGAGAGTTTAGATGAAGCCGTCAGGGAGGCTAGGGTATTAGGCTTTAAGGCGCTTCTTGTTATCCCTAAAGGCTTCAGCCAAAATCTACTCAATTTCGGGAGGTCTGAAATTTATGTTTATACAATAATTGAGAAGGTTGGAATAGGCTCAGCAAGCGTCTACTCAGCCATAGATAACGCACTGAATAAAATATCGGAGATTCTAAGTGTTCAGTTAATCTCTAAACTTGCGCCTCAAGTTGAGCCTGAGGCTGTGAGGAACCCACTGAACGTTACTGGATATACGGTGATTAAGGATAGGGTTATCAAGGCTCCTCCTGAAGCCCTATTCGGTCAGTTACTGATGGGTTACGGAATTATGGTTCCTGTCGTACTTATGGTTCTCGCTATAACTATGACTCAGATCTCAGCTACTGCGACGGCTGTTGAGAATGAAGAGAAGACTTTAGAGACACTCCTGACTTTCCCTGTGGCGAGATATAAGATTTTATTAGCTAAACTTATAGGGTCCTCCCTGGTGGCTTTGATAGGTGGCTTAGTCTTCACAGCTGGTTTCTTCTTCTATTATGAAGGCATATTCACCATGCCTGGTTTGACTGAGGGAACGGTTGATTTGGCTCAAGCTCTACCGCTTCCTCCTCCAGAAGCTTACATTATACTTGCTGTTAGCTTGATACTATCAATCTTGTTTATTACCTCTCTAGGCGTAGTGATCGGCGCCTTAAGCAGCGATGTTAGGATGGCTTCTTCCCTTCTGGGAATAGTTGTAGTTCCCATAATCATACCTTCACTCCTGATAATGTATGGAGATTTAAGTACGCTACCCTTGTCGCTACAACTGCTTGTTTACGCTCTTCCACCCTCATATCCCATGATAATTGCTAGGGAGATGATCACTTCAGCTATACCTATTGAAGCAGTCTATGGTATACCATACTCAGCCGCATTAACGCTTTTTGTGATGTATGTGACGAGCAAGTTATTTGCGCCTGAGAAGCTCCTAACCTTACAGTATAGGTTGCGGCTTAGAAGGAGGAGGCGAGTAGAAGGGCTGGAGTAGCCGATACTATATAAGTCTCTCACAAACTATTATTATGATTGCGATGCCTTTCCTAATAGAAGTTGAGAAGAGCAGTGAGAAGGAGTTAAGCGGCGGCTTCAGACTCTCAGGCAGAGGAGTAAACTTATGGGTTAGGATTTACCAAACCGAATTCGGAAAACGGGCAAGACTGACCATATCCTTCTTTGATGGAGTGAAGTGGATCAATACTCCACCATTATGGATTGATGGTGAGTTATGCGGAAAACTGGCTGAACGTTTACAGTCGATCTCAAGGATGCTAACATGATGAATCCCTTCACCACCTTACCGGTTCTACCCATAAAATGATTTAATAATCCAGTTTAAGCTGCTCTCTCTCAGATGGGATTGAGGCTGCTCTAAATGACAACTACATTCCGGGAGATGAATGAGGTTCCTTCATCCACGCAGTTCTGGTTGAGGGTTACCTTCACGTTTATTGTAGGTTACTTCACAAAGCTTCTTTCATGCCTAATTCATGAGCTGTTTGGTCATGGTTTATGGGCATGGATCTTTGGGGCAGATAGAATCTGGTTTTATGTTTCATGGTTAGGTTTCGGGTGGTGTAAATGGCAGGGGCTGGATGGATCATACATTGCGAGGGTTATGGTTATGGCTGGAGGCTTAATCGATACCTCCATAGTGGGTGTAGCAGCCCTAATCTTCCTTTACCTCACTCGTAGGAGGGGAAGTTTCTACCTGAGGTTTCTGCTCTTCTGGCTAGGTTTTTGGGCTTCAACCACCCAAGCAGCCTATCTAATCTTAGGTGGATTAGTGGGTACGGGTGACCCCGCATCCCTTAGCAGAATCACAGGCGTACCGTTAGTCTCCTTCATTATTTTAGGGTTAGCTCTCTTCCTATCAGCCTACATCATAATATCCATACTCTTCCTTTCGGAAATGGCACCTCTATTTCCAGAGTACAGTAATGGCACTTTACTCTTCATCTTCTGGCTCATAATACCGTTACAAGTCTTCCTATTAGCAGCTTCACCCGAACATAAATTGACATTCGAACAATTCACCCTATCATTAGCGCTCTCCATACTTCCAAGCCTAGTCTCCATCATATTCAAACAGAAAATAAACTCTATCAAGCCATAAGATACATGCT
>CAZHYI010000056.1:0-6799 GCA_964536595.1 uncultured Candidatus Bathyarchaeia archaeon | reverse complement strand
GGTTCCTAAGCGAGTCTTCTAGCGGGCTTATCATTCTCCTCAATTCTGTTAGGACGCTGCCCAAAAGAGAGTTCTCCAAACTTTAATCCTTTCAAATAAACTGAGCAACAAATTTAAAAATTATGAAGATACGGCTTCTGAAACATCAATTCAGATGCAACTTCCTTTTTAAGAAGACTTAAGTAAAGTATTTACGGTAAAGAATTAATGGTGGATGAATTTGATAAACAACCTTCTATTCAAAAAGATATACGGATGTAACGCAGCTGGATATGTGGGAGCAGCTCTAGGGGAGCCTACAAGAAGGTGCGGAGGAGGCGTTTTCGATTGTTACAGAGGACTCTGCGGCCCCATCGAAGGCGCCCACTGGAAAGTTATAGATGAAGTTCTAGGTAGACCAGTCGATAGACTCTTACCTCAAGCAAAGGCTTGGGCTGGAGGCGAGACCCCCGAGGTTGGGTATGAACCTAAGGGATGGGTGACACTGAGGTGGCATAACGGCCCAATCTTCAAGCTGCCTCGACTGAATTATCCGCCTGGCACAAGTGAGGATGGTGGGGAACGTAAATGGTTAGTGATTAAGGCTATTCTAGATAAAGGTGGGAGAATAACTAAGGAGGATCTACGTGAAGCATGGCTGAAATATATTAATCCTGACTGGTTCGGCTTCCATCTTCTACCGAGAGATAAGTGCACCTATGAGAATATGAAGCGTTTACCAGCAAGTGAGGTTGGGAAGTACGATAGGTGGCCCGGAAATGTGGATTGCCTCATGATGATACACCCAATCGGAATAATAAACGCATGCGATCCCGAAACAGCTGCCCAAGACGCTCTTGATGTTTGCCAAACCATACAGTCCTCACTAATAAGTTATGCGCCGGATGCTGCCGCAGCCATAGCTGCAGGTATAGCTGAAGCCTTCAAGCCCTCCGCTACGGTGGAGAGCATTATTGAGGAAGCTAAGAAGTATGTTGATGAGAATATAGGTCAAGTTATAGATGAGGGGTTGGAGATAGCGAGGAAGACGCCAGATATTCTGGAGGTTAGGGAGCCATTCTGGCGTAGGTTTGGTGGTAGAGTCCCCACAGACTCCCTTGAGGTGGTTTGTGAGTCATTCGCGATGTTCTGGATAGCTAAGGGAGACCCGAAATTAAGCATGATTGGCGGAGCCTCCCTAGGTAGGGATGCCGACTGCGTCGCGAGTATCGCTGGCGCAATAGCTGGAGCATTTAAGGGTGTAGATGCCATACCTAAGGAGTGGATAGAGACCTGTAATAAAGCTACACTTGCCAGTCCATATACACTTATCAATATGAGCTTTGAAGAGCAGAGTGAAGCCCTCTATAAGATAGTAATAAAGCTTATGGAGGAGAGACGAAAACAGATAGAGACCCTTGAAAGCCTTATAAACTCAACCTGAACTCCAAATAAAAGCTTCGTAAAAAACATTCCAGCTCCACCTTTCTATTTCACTTAAGAAAGTTTTGAAACCCTTTTATTATTTAACTTCCCAATATTTTCTGTATGTTTCGCTCTAGCAATGAAAAAATCGAAGTAAAAAGAGTGAATGAGACAGTAGACATTGTTAAGAGGATAGGTGTCATAACAGCCGATAGGGTGCATCTAACCAATTATCCCAGAGACAATCCCGTGGTGATATTCAACCCTGCCTCCTACATAGAGGATGAAACTCTGAAAATTTACGGAAGAATAGTGTTAGGATACTTCACTTACGCAAGTGCTATAATAGAATTGACGGTTCCTGTGGAGGAATTGAGCGATGTTTCTGTAGGACATTACTCCGGGAGGATAGTTGTGAAGCCTGACAATAAATTTGATATATGGGGTGTTGAAGATCCAAGATTCTCCATGGTGAAGGACAAAAAAGTATTGACGTATTGTGGAAGAACATTAAATTACTTCAGCACAGTAAAGTTTGAGAGAACCGTCCCTGTGATAGCAGTCTCTGAAGATGACCGATGGAGAAAGATCTGCGCCTTCAGGATTAAGGGTTACAACGTGGTTAGCGATAAAGACGCCTTTCTACAAGATATAGGAGGAGTGAAGCTTTTCCATAGAATCCACACCTTAAGGGATGAATTCTATTGTGTGATAGGTGAAGTACCGAAGGACATTCTAGAGAAAAGAGATTTCAGTGATGTATTCATTCGAGATGAGGGAACTATGCTTAAATGCGCTGAGTTCGAGGAGAAGATAGGGTGGGGAACACCTGCTGTGAAGATTGGAAAGGAGTATGTTATGCTTCTCCACGCTGTGGATAAAGATATGAAGTGGTATAGGGTCTTCGCTATCTCTATGGACGATGAAGCCGAATTGAGAGCTGTTACACCACACTACATAATGGAGCCTAGGGAGAACTATGAGGTTTATGGAGATCGCCCATTCGTAGTCTTCCCCTGTGGACTATGCAGACTGGATGATAAACTCATAGTTTCGTATGGGGCTGCCGACTCAGCAATCGGGATAGGCGAGATCGATATAAGTGAATTAATGTCCATACTGGATTCAAACAGACTCTAAAACACTGAAGAAAGCCTTCGCTACTTTATCACTTCTATTCTCCTCAACATACGCTCTAGCCGCCTCCTTAACGCTCTCCCTGAAACCTTCATCCTCAATCAGTCGTACAAGCTTCATCTCAAGATCATTAATATCTGCAAAGATGACGGCTGGCTTTACACCCTCTATCTCAGGCAAAAACTCGAAATGCCTAGTATTTGGCGTTACGATCGGGATGAGGGAACCAAGGCATAGGAAAAGCGTTGAAGACACAACTATTTTATCTGTTTTTCCTTTAGGGAGTAAGTGGATGTCACAGTTGTGTAGAAAGGGGTACACGTCATCAATTCTAATAGTTTCTTGATGGAGCCACGGCCTCCTGAATGGTAGAGGACCATCAGACCTTACAACATGATAGGTTAAGTCATACTTTCTGGAAAGCGTATCTAGAGCCTTAATATAACTCCTGTATTCATGTTGCGGTTGCCTCCCAAACGTGAAGAACTTCACTTTATCCTCAGCGAATCTTCTTTTTCCCTCAACTACTGGATGGCAGGGATAAGGAATAACCTCAAAATTCTTTATTCTGCCTATAACCTTCTTGTATCTTACATCAAAAATTATCACTTTGTCAAAAATACTCAAAGAAGAAAATTTAATGTCTTCCCTACTGCCCTCATGGATTACTGTTACCACCTTGGCCTTTCTCTTAATCTTTGGTATTAACTCTTCAACCTGTCTATAGGGGAGACTGCTGTAGGATTCAACTATGAAATAATCGAAATCCTCTGAGAGTATAGCGTCTTCATCTATGGCTCCACCCGTCAAGTTCGGCGTTAACTCATCGTAACACCTCTTAACGAAGGACTCATCCTTCCTAACTATTTTATGGTGCCACCATTTACCCGCAGAGAGAAGAGTAGGTGCAAAAACCTTAATCCTATAACCTAATCTTAAAAATTCTTTACCGATAAGTTCAGCATGAAGTGAAACGCCACAGCTGGCGTTCCACCGTGATAAGAATCCGATTATTTGCATATACTAATTAGATTAAAGGGGGGTTGTTTAACCTTTTCTAGTACACCAACGACGTAGAGAAAGCTCGTCCTTTAATTTTAGATCTACTCTAGTCCCTCAGCATAGAGAAGATGTTACTTTAAATCTTGCTTCCCAGTTATTCTCTCTACAGTAATTTCAGCCACATTAACATTAGTTAGCATTGATGCAGAAACATGTGAAGCCTCACAATCCTCAGCATACTTCTCTACAAACCTATTCATAACTTCCAGTTTACGCTTCTCATCTTCCAGCAGCCTTATAGTGCCGTAAGCGATGACGCTTCTATATCTAATGCCCCACTCACACGCATCCTTACCCTTTCTAATTGAGATTAACTCATCAACCTCAAAGCACACATTAGGATTCTTCGTAAAATAATCTATCTTCTTACCTTCCTTCGCACAGTGGAAATAGATTTTACCATCAACATAGACATAGTTAATTGGAACTACATAAGGCTGATTCTTCAGTGCCATAGCCAATCGCCCAACCTTTGAGCTCTCTAAGAAGGCTATAGCATCCTTCAAGGGCATGACTTTATCCTTTCTCCTCAATTCATATTCCATAAAGATTAGTTGGGTGCATTCCAAGAAATGGTTTTCTATAAATGACGAAGCAGTCTTCATTAAAACTGAAAGTGTAGAGCTGGATAGGGATAAATCGAATCCCATAAGGGCTATGTCTCTCGCTCCTTCTAATTTTTAATCATGGAGACTCTATACATTAATATAATAGAAGAAGGTTAATTAAGGGCTTAATCATAAGAAGGGGAAGATTATGAGGATATCGGATATTGAAGTTTTTAAGTTGAGTTGTCCTTTGGAGGAGGAGGCTTATGACGCTACTGCTAGATGGAGAAGCTTTAATCTGGTTTTAATTAAAGTTACAACGAGTAATGGATTGGTTGGTTTAGCGGATATTGCTCCAGTATATAGGGAACAGATGCAAATTTTTGAAGCGGTAATTAAGAAGTGGCTGGAGCAGTTAGTTATTGGGGAGAACCCCCTACGATTTAGAGAAGAATTGGAGAAGAATGATTGGAAGAGGCTCCAGCGCCTACGCATTGGGGAATAGGGGAATCATAGTTAGTGCAGCCTCAGCGATTGATATTGCCTTATGGGATATAATCAGTAAATCCTTCGGAACACCCCTCTACAACCTTTTAGGCGGCAAATTTAGAGAGAAAGTGATGGTTTATCCAAGCTTCATGGGTTACGTGTCAACTGAGATGCTTGAGGAAGTTAAGAGACGAAGGTTCAAAGCGATTAAATTCAAGGTGGGATTTGACATTGAGAGTGACTTGAAGGAAGTTAGGAAGGTTAAGGATGCGTTGGAAGGATTTAAGATTATGCTTGATGGAAACCAAGGCTACGACCTATATAGAGCAATAAAATTCGCAGAAAAGGTGAAGAATTTCGGAATTGAGTGGTTTGAAGAACCGATCAACATCTTTAACATTAAAGATTTAAGGATTTTAGCTAACAAGATAAGCATTCCCATTGCGTTAGGTGAGAACTATTATTCATTGGATGAATTTTCAATGGTTATAGCTGAGGGAGTCGCTAACATAATACAGCCAGACATTAATCATGGTGGAGGAGTAACTCAAATTAAGAAGATAGCTTCAATAGCTGAGGGGTACGATGTTAAGTTTGCACCTCACCTCCACCTAATAATAGGCTTCGTAGTGGGCTTACACATGCTAACTTCATTCCCGAATGGTTACATTGCAGAGTACCCAATGTACGGTAAAGAATGGAGGTTTAGGGATAAATTCATAGAGGACTGCGTGAGGATTGAGGATGGCTACGCTAAACTCATCTGTAAAGAGGGAATCGGAGTAAAATATGACGAATCATTGATTGAGGAGTATAAAGTTAAAGATTAGTTCCTTCGCTTTCTTATTGCAGCTTTATGGTAGAGCAGTAAATGGAGAGTGGATTAGGGCTTTAGAGAAGTGGGTGCATATGTCGCCATGCGGGCGGAACCCACGCCTGCTGGAGATTCTCTATAGCTCTATCCAAGAATTCCTGCCCACCCTTTAAAGTCCAGATGTAATGTCCCGGGAACAGAGCGTCAATGCCTAATCCCTTCAATTTTACGATGTCTCTGCGGTAAGCCTCAAGGCTTGAGCCAAACCAATTTCCCAACCCGATGGTTCCTCCAAAGAATACTGTATCGCCGGAGAATAGTCTATGCAGTCCCTTCCCTTCTAGGAGGAAGCATGCGGATAAGGGTGAATGCCCTCCTATCAGGATCACTTTGATTTTATAGTTGCCAATATCCAGCATATCGTTATCCCTCAATATCCCGTCAATTTCGCAGTGATGAAATTTGTAGTCTTTAGGGTATATTCCGCTTCTTTTAGCTACATCTAGCCCTAGCTCCCTTTCTGATCCTTCCTGAATTATATGTGCTTCCGGCTCAGAGGCCATAACTCTACAGTTAGTTTTAGTCTTTATCCATTTAGCTCCCCCAGAATGGTCTGCATGGCTATGAGTTAGTAAGAGAAAAGTTATACTCTCTGGATTGAAACCGTCCTTCTGGATGTTCCTTAATACAGTGTCTGTGTCTATGCCTACCCCACTATCCACTAAGACTGTTTTCTCTCCACCATCAATTAAGTACACATTTGAGTCCATAGGGTTAGAAAGCCTTATCTGGCCGCTACCGACTAGATAAACATCCTCATCAATCTTCATGATCTTAACTAATCTTCCATAACCTTAAAATTTACTCCAAACCTCCCTTGAAGCCCCTAAATGAAACTACCATATGTAACTTCATAGAGCAACTCACCCACCTAAAAATATAGGAGGTCTATCTGAATCGTTGAAACTTTCAGTTATCGATCACAAATTTGAAAGGTAACGCAAGTTATACTCAAGTAAAGGTGTTTATTAGTGCCGGGGGCGGGCTTCGAACTAAAGACTCATGGCGATATCCCCCGCAAACTCCCCTTTTTTATGTTTTCTGCCCGTGAGCATGTACGTCGCGCCTCAATGGCTTTCTCATTATCATTTTGGCAATGGGTTTAAGGTTATTACGGATTGGTTCTGTTACGTCTTTGGGTGATAGCGTAAGTGTTGTATTCTGGGTGTTGCATATGGGTGGCAGGTGTTTGAAGTAATGACCCCACACCGAATTACATTTCAAGATAAACGGCTCTCAGAGGCAAGTGTTTGTCACCCCACCAACTTCTTGAGCATTTCTACCT
>CAZHYI010000055.1:0-6905 GCA_964536595.1 uncultured Candidatus Bathyarchaeia archaeon | reverse complement strand
CCTTCGGGTTGATGAAAAATGAGGTTAGTTTCCTTCAGAATCCATACAGAAAATAGGTTAGGGATAATCCAGAATGGGAAAATCGTTGATCTGAACTCAGCATGCATGCTGTACTTAAGGGACTTCGAAGGTGAAGAAGACTTCGTGTCCTTAGCATTCTCACTAGCTCCGCCAGACATGAAAAAGTTCCTTAGAACTGGTGAGGAGGGATTGAGAACCGCCGAGAAGATCGGTGAATTCGTGAAGGATGAAGGCGATCTGAGAGGAGTATATGGAGAGAGGGTGGTTTTAAATCCTGAAGAAGTTAAGTTGATAGCTCCGATCCCTAACCCAGATAAGGTTTACTGTCTTGCTGTAAATTACTATAGTCACTTCGCTGAAGTTATGAAGCTGAGTCTTGAGGAGACCAGAAAAATAGTTGATTCATGGGGATTGACTGTGCCTGTGATTTTTCAGAAACCCTCCACATCTATCATCGGTCCTGGGGATCCTATAATCATTCCTAAAGCCTCAAAGATGGTTGATTATGAGGTTGAATTAGCGGTAGTTATAGGTAAGAAGGGAAAGTATATACCAAGAGAGAAGGCTTATGACTACATTGCTGGATATACGGTTTTAAATGATGTTAGCTTCAGAGATCAGAGGTTTCCAGATCTTGACTTTAGATTCTATAAACAGGCGAATTGGGTTAAGGGAAAGGGGTTAGATAATTCAGCGCCTACAGGACCATGCCTCGTCTTAAAGGATGAGATACCGAACCCCTACCCGCTAAAGATGGTCACTCGAGTGAACGGTGAAGTTAGACAGAGCAGCGACACAAATGATATGATAATAAAGATACCGGAAATAATAGAGTATCTTTCAGACGGTATAACTCTGAATCCAGGCGACATAATAAGTACGGGAACCTGCGCGGGAGTGGCTTTAGTCACGGGTAAATATCTCCAGCCAGGGGATCAAGTCGAGGTTGAAATTGAGAAGATAGGCGTACTATCTAACCCTGTTGTAAGCGAAAAATAGCTAAACTCCACTAATAAAGCTTCACTCTCACTTGGAAAGGAGAAACGCTGCATCACTCTTTATCTTTTTGGCACTCTGAAATGCGAATCCTTCCCAGCACTAATATATTCTCCACCCAATTCACGTATTGTGGAAGCTATCTTCGCGAAATTGTCTGAGCCTAGAAACCTTTTAGGAGTTATCATTATGTACTCTCCGACGTCTCTGAAATCCAACATCTGTCTGAGATCTTCGCTGAACGCTTCCTGTACTTCAGCGATTCTTGATGGAGCCTTAACGGGCGGTTTTTCAGTCTCGATTAATGCCTTCAAGCTTCTAGAGACCTCTGAGAGATCGTCCACCATAATCTTTATGACGCTAATTAACTGATCTATTCTATTAATCAGCCTCTCTATATCTCCACTCGCGCTCAACATGAATCACAATTAAATTATTTTATTATACCCACTCATTTGTTTTATCCTAGAGGAGAAGAATAATGCTCGAGGTCGACGGCGGCCAGAAAAGTGGAAGTGGGACGATCCTTAGACTCGCGGTGGCTGTAGCAGGGATACTAGGGGAGCCTTTGCACATGTATAATATTCGGAAGAAGCGGAGTAATCCTGGATTGAGGCCGCAGCACTTAGAGTCTTTGTTAACTGCTGCTAAGTTATGTTCAGCTGAAGTTAAAGGTGCAACTGTAGGATCTAAGGAGATATGGTTCTATCCACAGGAGATTTCTGGGGGTCCCTATACTGCTGAAATAGGAACTGCCGGAAGCATCCCAATGCTCATAATGACGGTTTTACCCATATGTGCCTTTGCTAGGAAGGATGTAGAGCTAAGAATTTTGAAGGGAGGGACTGATGCGGCGCACTCACCAACCATTAATTATCTCCTTAATGTTTTCCTTCCGCACCTTAAACTCATGGGACTTAATGCTGAGATAAACGTCATTAAGTATGGTTACTACCCTAAAGGGATGGGTGAAGTGACCTTACGTGTTACACCATGTAGACAGCTCAGACCCATAAGGATCGAGAAGTTTGGTGAAGTAACTGAGATCGGTGGGGTCTCGGTATGTACATTTCTTGAGGAGCGGAGGGTGGCTGAGAGGCAGATGGTTGCAGCGAAGGAACTGCTCAAGAAGCATGGTTACATCCCAAAAATTACAGTTATTAATGATCGGTCTAATCCTTTACAGAAGGGCAGCTCAATAACTCTGTGGGCTAAAACAAGCGAGGGATGCTTGTTAGGAAGTGATGCTATAGGGGAGCTTCGTAAAAGGAGTGAGGTTGTGGGTAAAGAGGCTGCTGAGAAGCTTCTTGTAGAGCTTGAGGCTGAAGCTACGGTTGATATTCATATGGCTGATATGTTAATTCCATACGTGGCTTTAGCTAAAGGATGCTCCGTATTCAAGGTTAGAGATTTAACCGATCATATGAATACTAATATATGGTTGATGGAGACCCTATTAGGCTCAAAATTTAAGCTATCGAGAGAAAATAGCCTCATAAGAGTGGAGAAGACAGAATAGATGGACAGGGAAGCTTACCCTCCTACGGTTAAGATTAGGGGCATATACTCAACAGCTTTAACAAAGCTTCTGTACGATGTAGGCTTCAAGATCGTTGAGCCTTCGCTTTCACAGATTGAAAGGCTGAACCTTAAAATTACGAATGAGAGGGCTGACATCAGAATTTATGATAGGGAGGATTTGATGGGCGTTTTTACTGACGGCTGTTCTGAGGCTTTATGTAGCTTAAGAAAGACTTTGCATTCATACTTATATGATGCCATAGTGAGGCTCTTTCCCTACTCGGTTGGAGGGATATATAAAGGTAAGATTGAGGGGATCTATCTTGACGGATCACTAAAGGTTAATCTCGGTAATATATACGGCCGATTAAGAGGTTTTCCTCACACCTTTAATAACTTATATGTGATGGTTCAAGTCTTAGATAAATCATACCTTCCCACTACACCATACCTTACAGATTCAGTGAAGCTCACAAATGAGTACGCTATTTTAGTTAAGAATGGAAGCATCAAAATCAGTAGGAAGATCGTAGATCTGAAAGAAAGGGAGCGCCTCCTAAAGATTGGAAAGGAAGTTGTGACTGAAGGTTGGGGCGTAGTGTGGAGAAGGGCAGCTTCAGGTAAACCAGACGAGGTTTTATTAGAGTATGTTAAGAGGCTCTGTGAAGAAGCGACTGCTTTGGAGAATAAGTTTAGGGAGATAGATTCGCCGTCCCTCTTGAGGGAGGGTTTCTATAGGGCATCAATAGAGTTTCCCTACGAATCCAAGATGAAATTGGATGATTTCAGGAGTAAGGTGACATGGACAATCAAGAACCATCATCTCTATAAAAGTTGGGGAAGTAAGTATGCGGGAATTGTAGATATGGCTGAAAGACTTCTTGAGAAAGAACCGAGCTCTAATGTGGAATCTATCCTTAATCAAATTATCTCAAAAGATTACCCGATTCCGGGAGATGCGATCTCGATTAGACATGTGAAGATTGATGGAAGAACTTTTAATTTGGGGTTAGCGGAGGTTGAGTCGATAGATGAGGATTTAAGTAGACTCAAGTTAAGGAGGCGTATTAAAGGTAAAGGAATTTATGATGGTATAGAGACATCTAGAATGCCTGGAGATTACTCAGAGACTGAGACTGGGTTTGGTAAGTGGATGCTGGTTACCAGTTACTTTTCAAATGAGGGTGTATATAAGGGGAGCTACATAAATATCAATACGCCTGTGGAAGTTTGTCCTAAAGGCATAAGGTATGTTGATTTGGAAGTGGATATATGTTTGAAGCCTGATGGAGAGTTAAGGGTTGTTGATGAGGAGCTTCTGGAAAAGGCTGCAGAAAATCACTTAATATCCTATAAACTCGTTAAAGTTGCTAGGGAAAAGGCGAATACGATCTATAAGAACATTGAACAAGCATTGAATGAGGAGGATGACGCATTAAGGGCAGTATCTAAACTCGAACTTGTTTAACCGCTTATTTTAGAGAGCAAAAGATATAAAATTGCTGTTGCACCACTCTTTAATTGGGGGAGTCAGATGCAACTATGGAAACTTCGCCTCTCAATGCTAGGAACGATCGTACTCATTATAGGCATAACAACCCTAATACTATCATTCATACTTAGCCTTCTGGGATCATTCAACATTCTAACCCTAGCGCTCATAATTATACCTTTTAACCTTCTCCAGTGGCTCTTCGCACCCTACATGATAGACGCAATTTATAGAGTTAAAGAAGTCTCCCCAGAGGAGCATCCACACCTTCACTCTATAGTTGAGAGGCTGAGTCTAAAGAGCGGAATAAAGAAGCCTAAAGTCATGATAGCTAAGATACCGATACCGAACGCCTTCGCCTACGGATCACCGATAACTGGAAGTAGAGTAGCCGTTACTCAAGAGCTCCTTAGGACTCTTGAGATGGAGGAGGTTGAGGCGGTATTAGGGCATGAAATAGGTCACTTGAAACATAAGGATGTTCAAATAATGATGTTCGCGTCGATTCTACCCGCCATATTTTACTATTTAGGTTGGTCTTTCCTATGGATGCCAAGATATAGTAGAGAGAGGGAGGGAAGCCCAGCACTTATAGGTTTAGCCAGCATCGCAGTATATTGGATACTGTCTCTGCTTTCACTTCACCTAAGCAGACTGAGGGAGTATTACGCGGACAGCCACAGCGTTTCGGTGGTGGAGGATGGAGCTAGGAAACTGTCTGAAGCGTTGGCTAAGATAGTCATGTACACCAATAGGTTGAAGAGAAGTGGATTACGTACTGAAGGTTTAAGCTCCTTCAAGGCACTATTCATTTCAGATCCCGATAGAGCAGGTGAAGACGCTATAGCGATGGCTAAAGAGAGGATGCATACACCAGACTATGTGCTTGTTCAGGAGATAATCAGTAGACCTATAACTTGGACTGAAAAAATAATGGAGATTTTCTCAACGCATCCGAATATCGTTAAGAGACTTAGAGCCCTTCAGGGAATGAGTTAAAAAAGAGGAGATTATTTTTCAGGAATCACAGCTATCAGTTCTATCTCGACTCTTGTATCTCCGGCAAGACCCACCTCTATGCAGGTTCTTGCTGGAGGGTTATTGGGAAACATCTCCTTCCAGATCTTATTGAGGTACTTCTCTCTATCAGACAGGTCCTTAAGATACACCGTTCCTTTAACAACATGCTCAAATGATGTTCCAGCCTTCTCCAGAACCTCCTTCAGTCTCTTAAACGTATTTCTGATCTGCGTCTCAGTATCTCCACTTCCTCCAGTCATTCCGGCAGTGAAGACTAAGTTTCCTACAACTACAGCTCCAGAGATTAAATCTCCAGGCTCAATCACTTTTCTAGACACATACATCACCTCAACAATGAAATCTTACCTTCTTTGAGGATATATATTTTTAGTGATGAAGGATTATAGTGATAGAGCCGCTCTAATGGTGTGTATGAACGCTTAAAGGAGAATTAAGGGTGATGGATTTAGAATATTTATCTTGGAAAGATTTGTATACGATCCTGCTTTCTCTTTCAGAGACTATTAAGGGGAGTTTTAAACCCAGTCTTATTGTTGCTATACTTAAAGGTGGAGTGGTGCCCGCAATTGTAATGTCTGATCTTTTAGGGGTTGATAGAGTCTTAACTATCCGTTTTAGGCATTATGTGGATATTGGGGTTAGAGGCGTTCCAACCCTGTGTGGAGAGTTAAATGGAGATGTGGCGGGGGAAGCTGTTCTTATAGTTGATGATATTGCAGATACTGGGGTTACATTAAAGAATGTTAAAGAGAAGGTCAATATGGGTGGAGTTAGGGAATGTAAAACATTAACTGTGTACTCTAAGCCTTGGTCTAACCCTCAACCAGACTTTTATGGGAGAATGACTGAAAATTGGGTTGTTTTTCCTTGGGAAATTGGAGAAACAGTTAGGAAACTATACAAGAAATATTTGAGTGAAGGAAAGTCATTAAATGATTTAGTGGCTGATTTGGTTGGGGTGGGGGTAAGGGAGAGCATAGTCACACAGGTTTTATCTTTAGGTGAGAACTGAAAAATGTTTGGTAAAGTGGCTGAGTTTGATAGATACTACTTGATTGCGGGGTTTAGGGAAGTCAAAGTTTCAGATGTTGAAGGGTTCTTGAAGAAGGTGAGGGATTTAAAGCTTAATGTTACAGTTCAGTTCTTTGATGCCAGATATGTTGCTGGGTGGGAACACCTCTTTTTTGCTACTTTGAATGCGTTAAAGTCCTTTGAGTCTCAAAGGAACATATCTAACAGGTTGGAGATTGAGGTCTTGCTTTATGCGTCCACTCAAAATCAGATAGAGAAGGCTATTAGGATGGTGGGGCTTAAACCTGAAAGTGAAGATGTTGCTGTCCTAATGATTTCAGACTCTAAGGGTTCTTTACTTAGCTCATTAAAGAAGATTGAGGGGTTGTTGGGTGGTGTGAGAGACGACTCTGTAATCTCAATGACTCATGAGAAAACCCGGTTTATAAGGGAGGCTTTCGGCGTGAGCGATGTTGAATTTGAGGTTTTATGTAGATCTAAGAGTGAAGAGGAAGCCCTTAAGAGTCTAATTATAGAGCATATGGCAATGCTATCAATCACGTAAAAGTAAAAGTCGCTTCTCCTGCTTAGCAGATCGCTTTCATTATCTGTTTCATAGTTATCGGTCCTTCCCTAACAATTCTAGGTTTAGGAGAGGTTAAATCAACAACTGTTGAAGGTGTTCCTCCACGGGATTCTCCTCCATCGAGATACATGTCCACTTCATCTCCAAGTTGCCTATACGCCGAAAAAACATTCTTTGGAGACACCATCCCACTTTTATTTGCACTAGTGCCTATAATTAAGCTGCCGGATAACTCGA
>CAZHYI010000054.1:0-6934 GCA_964536595.1 uncultured Candidatus Bathyarchaeia archaeon | reverse complement strand
CATAATCATTCTGTTGCTTCTTATCGTTGCGCCTATTACTTTTTACATCCTCGTTGGTTTCGAATTTGAGATTAGCATAACTCAGTCTTGGGGGATTGTAACTCCCGAAACAACAGAGATAAAAACGCTGATCGCCGTAAAGAACCCAACAGTTCTTTCAAGATGGTTAAAGAAAATCGAGCTTGACCTCTATATAAACAATTTGAAGATAGCCCGCGAAGTAAGCGAAAAGAGTGTTGAAATAAAGCCGTGGGGAAAAACAGAGGTGTCATTAACCAGTTTTCTCAATAATAGCCAAATCCCTGAACTTTGGGTTACATATCTAAAAAAAGACGAGTTTAATGTAACGCTAGTTGGAAATTTAACATTTGCGTCGATGATGAGAGAGATGGTATGCCCGATTGGTTACGATACTATTGTTCACACACCTCTAATGGAGTTGCTGAACAGCAAGCAACCTAGAGACATTCAAGCTGGAACAGCCACAATGACACTAAGAGCTCTTACATTAACTTGGGGCAAAGCTACATCAGCTCAGACCGAAATCAACATCGAGGCCTCAATTTATAATCCAAACAGCTATTCAATTGTTATTAAACAAATAAACTATACAATCGAGATGAACGATGTCAAAATGGGAGAGGGAGTCACATATACCCAAACAACACTAGAGGCAAAAACAGATAAGAACATCTCGTTTACTGCCATTATAAGTAATGCTATGCTTAACGATTGGTGGGCTGTTCTTCTACAAAACGACCAGGTAGCCTGCGTTACTGTTAATCTACAAGGAGTAGCCGAGTTCTCAGGAACAGACTGCGACTTCATCATCGCGGAAGTTGAAGGAGACGCAAGCATACAAATATTAAGTGGAACAATAAGCTACGGATTCTACATTCCCATAGTATAGTTACAAAACCTTCAAACCGTATATTACAGCTTCTGTTAAGAGAAAATAACTGAAGAATAGACATAGCCGATTTTTAAATTAAGTCTATTGGTGCTCCGGCCGGGATTTGAACCCGGGTCCACGGCTCGAGAGGCCGTTATACTTGACCGGACTATACTACCGGAGCTAGTTTTTATCAATTAAAAAGGGAGATTTATTCTTTACTCTACCATAACATGAAAAACTTTGAGCGCTTCGGTGAGTGAATTCTACTTCTTTAAAACTTTCCTCGCTGCAATAGCTATATCTTCAGCCTTAACTGTTTTTCTTCCTGCATGGACAGCGAAGTCTATGGCTTCCTTAGCTATCTCGATACCCACTTCCTCAAGAATCTTTGATAGTTCCCTAGCTGCTGATTCACTAACTCTTTCAGCTCCCGCTTTCTTACATATTCTGTGCATAGGGGCCATAGCCAATTCAGATTTAGCCATTAATCTTCACCTTATCCCTTTTTCATTAAAAGGACTATTTAACCTTATTGTTTCTTCATTTTAAACTCTCTAATAAATTTTTAACTGAACTTTAGGTAAGAGAGAAACGTCAATTTCGGAATATGACTACATGCAAGTATGGATCGATTATTGCCGACTGATTGGGATTAATCACAATGGTGGAGTCTACCTGTTCTATCACAGCTGGACCATCAATCCTATTTCCAGCCTCCAATCTGTATTTGTCATATATGGGGCACTTCACAAAGTCGCCTATCCGCTTGAAAAACACATCTCTGTATCCCTTCTTAGCTCTAGACGGATCTTCACCTATAACTCTAAATTTTCTTGGTTTATATTTCGGTAATACTCCGATGGATGAAACTCTAATATTCACCAGCTCTATAGGATCCTCAAGTGCACAGTAACCATATCTAACTTCATGAGCAGAATGAAATCTACGCTCTAATTCACCTATTAACTCTTCATTAATATTGCCTTCTGGGAAGGGAATGTTCAACTCGTAAGATTGGCCTACATAACGCATATCTACAGACTTAATTATAACTATTTTATCTCTAGGGATTCCCTCACTTAATAAGTCGTCCACACCAGCCTTAACAAGTTCATTGAAGTCTTTACTTAGAGATTCATAGTTAATGTTTGAGGTTCTAGTTAACCTCGTTAATGTGTAGCTATGTCCAATATCTGAAACTAACATACCAAACGCCGAGAATAAGCCTGGAGCCTCCGGAATAATAGTTTTAGAGAAGCCTAACTCCTCCATCATCCTTCCAGCAACCATCGGGCCAGCTCCTCCAAAGGCAATCATCACCAATTCTTGCGGATCAAGTCCTCTCTCCACAGAAACTATCCTTAGAGCTCTAGACATGTTGGCATTAGCTATCTCAACTATTCCGCTGGCAGCTTCGACTGGATCTAAACCTAAAGGATCAGCTATATAGCGCTTAATGCTTTTTTCAGCGTACTCTACAGAGATCGGTATTTCACCACCAACAAAATATTCCGGATTAATCACGCCAAGATAGAGATACGCATCTGTAACAGTCGGTTTTTCACCGCCTCTACCATAACATGCGGGTCCGGGATCCGCTCCGGCACTTTTAGGACCAACCTTCAATACTCCACCAGGATCCACCCACGCGATACTTCCTCCACCAGCGCCTATCTCCACGAGATCTATCACTGGAACCTTTATAGGCCAACCACTACCCCTAACTATTCTGCCAGAAGCTATTTTACCTCCAACCTCGAACTCCGTTGTTACTTTCGGTTCATAATCCTCAATTAGACATACTTTAGCGGTTGTTCCACCCATATCAAAAGACACCAAGTTTCTATATCCCAAAATTCTGCCAATATATGCTGAAGCAATAACACCGGCTGCGGGACCCGACTCAACAATATAAATGGGCCGCTTCTTCGCCATTTCAGTAGTCATCACTTTCCCATTGGACTGCATCAGCAATATTTCGGATCTTAGACCAGTCTTTCTTAGTTTCTCTTCAAATGAAGAGAGGTACCGCTCTACAATCTCGATTAGACAAGCATTTATCACCGTAGTACTCATCCTTTCGTACTCTCTAAATTCTGGAAGTATCTCGTGAGACAACGAAATCTTAGCTTGTGGATACTCCTTCTCAATCAATTCCTTTATCATATTTTCATGCGCTGGATTGAGGAAAGAGAATAATGTACAGACAGCTATGGATGTGACGCCTTCCCTTTTGAAGGCAGCTATCGCTCTCTTAACGTCCGCAACATTAAGCGGTTTAATTATCTCGCCGTCAGCACCTATTCTCTCTGAAACCTCCATTCGAAGATATCGAGGGATTAAGGGCATAGGCTTATCCGTAAAGATGTCGTATGGGTCAGGCCTTATCTGTCTTCCGATCTCCAGAAGGTCCTTGAAGCCTTTAGTCGTTACCAATCCAACCTTAGAGGTTTCAATGCCTATCTGACCAATTATCGCATTTGTAGCGATTGTTGTGGCGTGAAAAATAAATCTCAACTCATTGGAATTTACAGCCGCTTCTTTAATAGCTTTAACTATGCCCTCAACAGCGCCTATCTCAGGCTTCTTAGGTGTCGACGGAACCTTAATTAAAGTAAGTTTGCCATTTACCTCATCTAAAAGAACAACGTCCGTGAATGTTCCTCCGATATCACATCCAACTCTAACGCTCAATGCTTCACCAATCTCTCAACTTTTTCATTAATTGGATATTTAATTATTAATATTCTGCCATAATTTATCGAAAATTAGCGCTTCCCATTAAGACCTAAGGTTTTTTAGAAAGGTGTAAGTACAAATATCGAATATTAGAGGTATAAACTGATAATGTAAAGGTTGGAGTCTCCTTGTTGCCGCTATATGATGAAAATAAGAGTAAAAAGAAGCCTTTTATCAATTATAGTTTGATAGTTATTAATGTCTTAATTTTCCTCTGGCAGTTCCTTAATGGAATGGATTATAGGCTCATACTAAATTTTGGTGAAATACCGTACCTAATTCTTGGGGGAAGAAGACTATATACATTAATAACTTCAATGTTCCTTCACGCAGATTTCACACATATAATCTCTAACATGTATTACCTCTTTATCTTCGGAGACAATGTAGAAGATATGTTCGGGCACGTTAGGTATCTGATCCTCTACTTAATATTTGGAGTCGTAGGCGGCTTAGTCCACTCCTTGATCGCAGTGTATTTCCAGCCACGGGATCTTTATATCCCGTCAATTGGAGCCTCAGGAGCAATTTCCGGAATCTTGGGTGCGTACTTAGTATTATTCCCTCGAGCTAGAATCGTAAGCGCAGTCTTCGTATATTACATAATCAGAATAGTTAGAGTACCAGCCCTCTTCTTCATCGGGTTCTGGTTCATACTTCAGTTGCTAATGAGCGGATTCCAAACAGGAGTTGCTTACTGGGCACATATAGGAGGATTTCTTGCAGGCTTCGTAGCAGCCAGCATCTATAAACTTGGTAGGCCTGAACGCTACTATCTCTACTAGATTGAGCTACAACTTATGGAATGAGCATCAATTGAGATTGTTACTGTAACTATTTTTAGGAACAATTCAAAATTTATTAATCATACTTCTAACACAGAAGTCTAGAAGTTGAAGAAAGGAAGATACTTAATTTCCCTATTCATAGCTTCACTATGTTACGGTTCAGCCTCAATCTTAATACGACTCATCCGCAACCTCAATTTTCTAACTATAACTTTCTATAGACTCTTAATCTCCTCACTAATAATAATCTTAATCTCCCTTTTTCTGGGAGAGCTTAAGGTAAAATATGAAAGGAAGTACCTACTTATACTCACATCGGGTTTCCTTCTCTCAATTCACTTTACCTTCTTCATACTGGCTGTACAGAAAACTTCAGTAGCGAACGCAACATTCTTCGTTAATACAAGCCCAATCTTTGTAGCTTTTCTTTCACCTTTTTTACTCAAGGAACACGTATCTAAAAGCGAAGTGGCTAGTGTTTTAATGGCTATATTCGGCATATTCATAGCCTCCATAAATTTAGGAGAGAGTTATTTTGCTTCTCAGAATATTTTGGGGGATCTGTCAGCCATAGCTTCAGCTCTTTTATATTGCTTATACACAATTATTGGGAGAAAAGTGAGAACGTCCACCTCCAATTGGCTATATCTCTCATATGTTTACTCAATAGCCACTTTAACCACTCTATTGCAGACACCTATTTGGGCTTCTCCTATAGAGACGCCGCAGACTATTCATAACTTCATATTGTTGTTTGCATTGGCCGTTATACCTACTCTGTTTGGGCATGGCCTCTACAATTATGCTCTTGTTGGAGCTAAGGCTGTTATAGCAAATATCATCGCTATATTGGAGCCATCTATAGCCTCCCTACTAGCCTTCTTTATTTTTACTGAGGTGCCAATGATAAACCAGATCGTGGGATATCTAATTATTATAGGAGCTATTTCTCTAGTCGCTCTGAAATCTACTAAAACATCCTAAAACCCAATGAATTCCGTCTTATTCTTTAATTTGTTTACGAATCATGTTTAGCTGATCTTCATCTATCGCTCCCATATCATACAGGGTCTGGGCGATTTCACGCACCTTAAAGATGGCATGGAGCTTTATACCGTTCTCCAGTAAGCGTTTAGCTCCACCCTCCTCTCTATCGATCAATACTACAACATGCTCAATGACGCCGCCTTCAGCAGTGATAGCCTTAGCAGCCTTTATTATGGATCCGCCAGTAGTTATTAAATCATCTATTAAAAGAACGTGGTCTCCAGGAGAGATTACTCCTTCCACTCTGCGTTCTCGCCCATGCAATTTTTTAGTTTTGCGGATATAAAGGAAAGGTTTGTTTAGTATGTAAGCGAGGACAGATGCAAATGGTATTCCAGCCGTTGGTATACCGGCGACTCTATCTATCCTCTCCTCTTTAAGCTCACTCTTAATGAAGGACGCGAGAGCATCACTTACTAAATGAAATATTTCTGGGAAGCTTGGAATTAAACGTAGATCTATGTAGTAGGAACTCAAAATTCCACTTGTAAGTTTGAAGGTACCAAACTTTATGGCCCCTATCCTATATAAAATTCTGCTTATGTGAGCCTTTATCCTATCTCTTTCCTCATCCGTAAATTCCATTGATCATCAAAATAATTGGCAGTCAACATACACTATTTATATCTTACCTTCACTTCTAGAGTATTTCTATCTATTTTGGGAAGTTCATTGTGATTTTTATCATAAGGTACGTGTAAAGAGGACGTTATTAACACGATGATTTAAGGAAGAGTAAAATATCGATTAATTTTTAATATTTACTCTTTAATACGATCTTCCGTAGGGTGAAGAAGTATTGCAGAAAGTTGTGAAAGTGGGTATAGTTAAACTTGGATGTTTAGGAACTGTTCCATTGCTGGAATTTCTATTGGATGAGAGGGCTGATAGAGAAGATGTGGATGTTAGAGTTGTGGGTTCAGGAGCTAAATTAGGAATAGATCAATCAATAGAGGCAGCGACTACTATGGTGAATATGAAGCCAGATTTAGTGGTTTTGGTAGGTCCTGCCCAACAGACAGCCGGACCGAAAGAAGCTAGAAGAATTCTTGTTGAGTCTGGGATTCCCACCGTAGTGATTTCAGACTCCCCAATGAAGAGGATAAGGGAGGAGTTAGAGAGCGAAGGAGTGGGATACATTGTGGTTGAGGCGGATCCTATGATTGGTGCAAGACGTGAATTTTTAGATCCTATAGAGATGGCCATATTCAATTCTGATGTAATTAGGCTTCTGGCGTGTGTAGGAGTATTTAACGCTATAATTGATATAATAGATTCCCTAATAGAGGACATTAAAAGAGGTGAGGAACCCAAGCTCCCGAGAAAAGTCATAAATAAAGATGCTGCTTTAGAAGCGGCGGAGTTTGAGAATCCATATGCTAGGGCTAAGGCTTTAGCGGCTCATGAAGTGGCTAGGAACGTCGCTACAGTGAATATAGAAGCATGCTTTAAGGAGAGGGAGTGG
>CAZHYI010000053.1:0-6960 GCA_964536595.1 uncultured Candidatus Bathyarchaeia archaeon | reverse complement strand
GGCTAAAGGTCCAACGTATCGAGTACCGTACAGACGCCGAAGAGAAGGAAGAACAAATTATCATCAAAGGAGAAGATTGATACTTTCCGGTTTGCCTCGCCTAGTAGTTAGGAAGTCGCTTAAGCATATGAGGGTGCAAGTGATTAAGGCTGAGGAGAAAGGCGATGTAGTTATCGCTTCAGCCACCTCTGAAGAGCTTAGGGGAAAATATGGTTGGCAAGCGCCTTGCGGTAATATACCTGCGGCTTATTTGACGGGTCTCATATGTGGTTTTAGAGCTAAAGCTAAAGGTGTAAATAAAGCAGTGTTGGATGTGGGCCTCCATAAACCAAGTAGGGGATCTAGGGTTTTTGCTGCTCTGAAGGGAGCTGTGGATTCGGGAATTGAGATCCCTCACGATGAATCTCTACTTCCAGATGAGTCAGTAATAATGGGAGAGAATATAAAGAATTATGCTGAACTTCTCTCCTCAAATCCTGAGCTATATAAGCTGAAGTTCTCTCAATATTTATCTAGAGGCCTCTCACCTGAGAACTTAACCGATCACTTCCAGAACGTTAAGGAAAAGATAATTTCCTCCTTTAGTGTAGGTGAAAAGAATTGAGCATCCGTAATGAAGATTTAAGTTCATGGGTTCCCAGAACAAGATTGGGGAGACTTGTCGCTGAAGGTAAAATCTCTTCCATGGAAGATATTTTCAGAGAGGGTATGAGAATTAGGGAGCCTGAAATAGTGAATATTCTCCTCCCAGACCTACAGGAAGAAGTGGTAAATATTAGTCTTGTTCAAAAGCAAACTGACGCTGGCGAGAGATCTAGATTTAAAGCTATAGTTGCTGTTGGAAATATGGATGGTTATGTAGGGTTGGGTTCAGGGAAAGCAAGTCAAGTTAGAGCGGCCATAGAGAAGGGAGCGGTTGATGCACGACTAAACATTATTCCTGTAAGGAGAGGCTGTGGAAGTTGGGAATGTGGATGCGGAAAACCGCATTCTCTACAATTCCATGTTGTAGGTCGCTGTGGAGGAGTGGAGGTTCACCTTATTCCAGGACCGAGAGGTTTAGGCTTAGTAGCGAGTGAAGTGGCGAAGATACTGCTTAGATTGGCAGGAATTAAGGACTGTTGGACTAGAAGTTTCGGCTCAACAAAAACTATTCCTTCCTTCGCCTACGCCGTATTCGACGCCCTCAAGCAGACCTATAGGCTAGTGACTCCGAAGGAATGGTGATGAGATTGCTGAGTAAAGGTAAGAGATGCTTAGTAGTTATTCGTGTTAGAGGAGTCAGTGATATATCGGGAGACATCTCAGAAACCTTAAAGTATTTAGCTCTCAACAAGCCTAACCATGCCACAATAATTGATGATAGACCCTCCTATTTAGGGATGTTAAAGAAAGTGCAGAACCATGTGACATGGGGTGAGATATCATTCGAGAACCTTCTCGAACTAATCAGAAAATGGGGTAGACTTAAGGGAGATAAAAGACTGACTGATGAATATGCCCAGAAACTGAATTACGGTTCACTTGAGGAATTGGTGAAGGCAATTTACGAATGTAAGATAGATTTTAGATCTCTTCCAGATATAAAACCCGTGTTCAGACTACATCCTCCAAGTAAGGGATATAAAGGAGGAGTTAAAAAGAGCTATAGAGCTGGAGGCTCTTTAGGATACCGCGGTGAAGCTATCAATGAACTTTTAAAAAGAATGATCTAGCTGTGAAGTGAGTCAAAATGCCTCATAAATTAAGGAAAGTTAGAAAGCTGCGTGGTTCAAGAACGCATGGTTGGGGTAGAGTAGGTCAGCACAGAAAGACTGGCACTAAGGGAATGCGAAAGGCCAGTTTTGATAAGGGCGGCTGGACCTACATTATAAAGTATATGCCTGACTACTTCGGTAAAAAGGGTTTCACATCACCTAAATCTTTACGATCATCCATAAACACAATAAATCTGATAGAGATGGAGCATTTAGCAGAGAAACTAGCTAAAGAGGACAAACTGGAGGTTAAGGATGGAAAAATCTATATCGACCTTCAAAGCTTAGGTTACGATAAACTCCTCGGAAGAGGAAAAGTTACGAAGCCCTACATAATCAAGGTGCCTGCCTTCTCAGAGACCGCTGTTAGGAAGGTTGAGGAGGCTGGAGGGAAAATTATAGGGGCGTAACAATTAAAATATATTTAAGAATCCCATAAATTAAAGAGTTGGGGGCTTTCATGGCCGGGAGATTTCTTAAACTCTTTGAACCTATCGGTAAGTTTCTACCGGAGGTTTCTCTTCCAAAACGGAAAGTAAGTTTGAATGAGAAGCTCTTATGGACAGGCGTAGCCCTCGTAATCTACCTAATTAAGAGTGAAATCCCCCTCTACGGCATCGGAGCGGGAGGAACCGATCCCTTCCGTTATATAAGAGTAATCTTTGCCTCAAAAAGGGGCTCTTTAATGGAGCTTGGAATAGGCCCTATAGTCACAGCTGGCTTAATACTCCAACTTCTAGTTGGGGCTGATATGGTAGAGTGTGACCTTTCAAATCCTGAAGATAGAGCCCTCTTCACACTAGCAAGTAAGGTTCTATCCTTATTCTTCGTAGCCTTCCAATCTATAGCCTATATAGTTGGAGGAGCCTTCGGAGCACTAACCCTTAAGGCGTCAATAGTAATCTTCATTCAGCTATTAATAAGTGGACTGATAATCATGTTACTTGACGAAATGATTCAGAAGGGATGGGGAATAGGAAGCGGAATAAGCCTATTCATAGTTGCAGGAGTAGCTCAAAGGTTCTTCTGGGATCTATTGGCACCTCTACCGGCAGGAGACCAAAAGCTCTTCGGAGTTATACCCGCATTAATCCAGACAATTATGAGTGGAGAATCCATATACACAGTCTTTCTTAGGCCTGGATCCCTACCGTCCCTTGTAGGCTTGATCGCTACAATAATAGTTTTCCTAATAATCATATATGTTCAATCAATAAGGATTGAGATACCAATATCGTATGCTCGATATAGAGGCTTCAGAGGCAGATATCCAATAAAACTCATGTATGTATCAAACCTACCAGTGATCTTTGCATCGTCCCTCTTTGCTACCCTCTTCATCTTTTCCCAAATGATATGGTCGACATTCAACAGAGACAACGGCAACTTCTTACTCAACCTCATCGGTCAATTCTCAGTTGACGCAAACGGTCAGACAACCCCGATAGGAGGGCTTGTCTACTACATAATCTCCCCGAGAAATCTGATGGATGTTATAACAGACCCCATTAGAGCCTTAGGGTACCTCAGCATAATGATCCTGTTCTGCGCAGCCTTCTCCCTGACATGGCTAGAGGTTGGAGGTTTAGATCCGAAGACTGTAGCTAAACAGTTAGTTGATGCAGGAATGCAGATCCCTGGATATAGACGATCCTTAACGCCGATCAGAACTTTACTTCAAAAATATATCCCTCCAGTCGCTGTTCTCGGTGGCATAATAGTGGGACTAATCGCTGCTTTATCAGACTTCTTCGGAGCTTTCGGAACAGGCACAGGAATCCTCCTAAGCGTAAGCATAATCTATCAGTATTATGAGGCGTTGATGAAGGAACAGATAGCGGAGCTGTACCCAGCGATACGTTCAGTTCTTGGCTAATGAACAAAAATTATTTAGTGATGTTAACTTAACTTTATGATGGTGGATACAAAGAATGTTTAGCCTTCCCGAATGGTTCTTAACGCCTCCCGGATCAACAATATTCATATTCCTCTTCTCCCTAGCGATCTCGCTAACGATCTCTGGAACCCAGAAATTACTCACAGACACTTCCCAATTAATGGCTTGGCGGAGAGAGATAGCTGAATGGACATCGAAGTATCAAGCTGCACTGAAGAGTAGAGATAAGAAACGTATTGAGAAACTCAAAAAGAAGGAGGCGCGAATCATGGATCTCCAGAAAAAGACTCTTTGGCACTCAATGAAGGTTACAATAATCTTCTTCATACCCATCCTACTCCTATGGCAATTCTTCCTTATACCTATATTCGGGGGGTCTCCAGTAGCTTACTTACCCGGCTTCGGCCCCCTAGACTTAGGTGTCTGGTACATCATGTGTTCCTTCACCTGCAGCACTCTTATTCAGAAGGCTTTAGGCCTTACACCATCTTTAACTGAGTAACCTTTAATTTTTAGACGATATTACTTCATACCAGACCCTTTAACAAATAAGTGCTTTATGTGAGACTATAAAATGTCCGAACGTAAATGCAAGGAAAAGAGCGACATCGTGATCTGTATTAGTGGAATGACTGCCTCTGGCAAAAGTACAGTGGCTAGAAGATTAGCTGAGAAATACAATTTAAAGTATTATTCTGGAGGAACGATATTGAAGGAGCTGGCTATAAGTGAGGGTTACTTCCCAAGCGGTAGTGATTGGTGGGAGACCGAGGAAGGCAGAAGATTCCTTAAAAAAAGAATGAAGGATTCAAAGTATGACTTGAAGGTGGATCAGTTACTGCTTGAAAAGGCTAAATCTGGAGGTGTACTTCTGGACAGCTGGACTATGCCTTGGCTTTGCGATCGTGGATTAAAGATCTGGATTGAGGCATCGATTGAGGAGAGAGCTAGGCGACTTTCCAAGAGAGATAAGATTACTTTTGAAGAGGCTCTGGAAAGATTGAGGGAGAAGGATGAAGCTACAAAAAGGATCTACAAGCGACTGTATGGCTTCAGCCTTGGAGAGGACTTCACGCCGTTCCACATAGTTCTTGATAATACGAAGTTAAGTAGCGACGAAACCTTTAAAGTACTATGTGAATTGATTGAGCATATAATATTTAAGAAGCGGATGAAAGTTAGAGTATAAAGATCAGTAGCTATTAAGTCAGGAGAGGTGTATGGGATGCCCATTATAGAGGTTGGTAGAATATGCGTGAAGACTTCCGGCAGAGAGGCTGGTAGAAAATGCGTAATAGTTGACATTATAGACAGAAACTACGTCTTGGTGACTGGACCAAAGAAATTGACTGGAGTTAGACGGAGAAGAAGTAACATCAATCATCTGGAGCCAACTTCATTAAAGATTGATATTCCTAGGGGAGCCAGCGACGAAGAGGTTGAGGGAGCCCTCGCTTCATCTGGACTGAAGGATCAAATGGTTGAGGGCCTAAAAGTTTCGACTACATAGTTTGAGCGGGATGGTTTTGCCTAGATTAATCGCGCCTTGGGAGGTTAAGAGAGAACTACTGATTAAGGCTGAGGATGAGACTGATCCACAGTACGGTAGTAAGCCTGAAGAGCGCCCAGCTGAAGATTACATTAGGTACGGAATAATTAATTTGGATAAGCCTTCAGGCCCATCAAGCCATGAGGTTACGGCTTGGGCTAAACGCATAGTCGGTGTGGATAGGGCTGGGCATGGCGGGACCCTAGAGGCGTAATGCCGGGGACATCCCAAAGTCACAGGAGTTCTACCAGTAGCCTTAAGTGAAGCTAGGAAGGTTATTCAGCCGCTTCTTCTATCGGGTAAGGAGTACGTATGCGTTATGAGGCTTCATGATGACGTATCTGAGGATAGGCTTCGTGGAGTGCTGGATGAATTTACAGGCGTAATCTATCAGAGACCTCCCTTAAGGGCATCTGTTAAACGTAGAGTCCGAAAGCGGAAAATATACTATATAGATCTGTTGGATAGGGCTGGTAGAGACGTACTAATTAAGGTTGGGTGTGAAGCTGGAACTTATATTAGGAAGTTATGCTTCGACATCGGGGAGGCTTTGGGTTGCGGTGCACATATGAGGGAGCTTCGGAGAGTTAGGTCAGGACCATTAACTGAGGATGAAAACATCGTAACACTGCAAGAGCTATACTATTTTTATGGGAAGTGGCGAGAAAGCGGGGATGAGCAAGCCTTAAAGAGGGTGATTCTTCCCATGGAGAAGGCTCTGGAGTTGATACCGAAGATCTACATAAGGGACTCCGCTATAGACGCCATATGTCATGGAGCTGAACTCACTGCTCCGGGAGTATTATACCTTAATAGTGGGATAAAGAGGGGAGAGATTATAGCTGTTATGTCGCTTAAGGGTGAGGCTGTAGCCTTAGCTAAGGCCTTAGCATCGACTGAGGAGATTATGGAGATGAGGAGGGGATTCGTAGCTTTAACGCGTAGAGTGATTATGCCTAGAGGCGTATACCCGAAAATGTGGAGTAAGTAATGCATAAAATAATTTAAACACCCAAATGAACATTTTTATTTGAGCCGGGGTCTCCTAGAGCATTAAGCGGGAAATCAGGTAGGGAGCAGAAAAACGCTTAAGCCTGGAGAGCCTGTGGTCCGTAAGGGCCGCGTGGGTTCAAATCCCACCCCCGGCGCCACAATGTTACATTTTTCTTCCGACGAATTGGTTCTGAAAGCTATAAACTTCTTGTTCAAAAATTCTAAAGTAATAGCAGAAAGTTGTGAGCGAAATCTGTCTTGTAAGATATCAAAATTTTTGTCTAGTGAATTATGGTAGTAGTTGATATTAGAAAAGAAAATTATAAGATGTTAAGGAAACTTTCTTATGTTTCTTCTCCATTTCTTACGTTTTTTTGTTAAAAGCTGCATCATTTTGTCTGTGATTAAGTCGAAGAGTGAGGGGAGTTCCCAGCCATCCTGCGAGTAGATGTAACGCTCTCCCGCTGCTCTGATTAAAACATTAACCTCGTACCTGCATCTGTCGCCTGAAACATCTTTTGTTTTGATTATTGAGCGTATCTCTTCTATTTTCGGGAAGGATTTACGTAGGGCTTTGGCGTTTCTCATAAATTTTATCCTAGCTAACTGAGCCTCGAAGGGATCGTCTGGCAACCCCACTATGTATGCAGGAATATCCAGTTTCTCTGGTTCAGCTAGAAAAACGACAAAGTCTCGATATGTTACTATACCTTGAATCTCGCGCCAATGATGAACTATATAGTAGGTTTTCTCGTTCTCTATCA